>JAFUDW010000124.1 GCA_017464225.1 Clostridia bacterium
AAAAACCTTCCTCTTATTTTCGCCACATTTTCCTTATTTCCTGTTTGCTGATTACTTGAATTCCAAAATCTATGACATAGACAAAATGTTACATTCTGTCCTTGACAAATGCTCTGTTATTCCAATATGCAGATCACAGAAATCGCCGAGGCGCTGGGGTTGGCTCCCTCCTCGGTGTCAGGACGGCTCAAACGAGCCAAAGAAAAGCTGCGCGCAGCGCTGAAAGGAGCGTATTTCGATAATGGATAAAGCGACTTACAGCAGGCGCAGATACTATTTTGAAGAGGTTGCTGAAAATGACTGCACGAAAAAGCTGGTTTCTATTTCACCTGATATTGCTGCTCCTGATTGTTCCAACCGCGCTTGCTGCAAATGAAGCGGAGGATTTTGAACAATTCCTGAATGAAAGATATGTGAACAAAGGATGGTCTGCGGAAAGCGTGACCCAGTGGGGAGACGCCGCTGCGGCAGTTCTGTATCAGGGGGATAAGGGACTGTTGGTGGTGCGTAAAGGAGAGCAGGCAATAGAGAATACTGATGCAGTACTGTCCTTTGGATATACCGTTCACATGGATACCGAGGATCTCCTGTATCTTACGGTTGTCGATGGCGAAGAAGCTACCACGTATGATTTCTATTATGTTCTCAATCGTTGGCTATTGGGCGGTATTCGATATGCAGGTCCGAGCCTTTCTGAAAAAGATATCCCCATCATCGAGGAAATCCTGTTGAATATGACGGATGATGAAATCAGCACTGATTACCTGCTGGAAGATGAAAACGAGAATATCTTCTGGCGGGAAACCACCCCTCCGCTTCCGGATGTACTGACAGAGGAGGAGCTGGATCTGGCGAATTGGAGCCCCTTTAGCTGCCCCGTATCCTGCACGGGGTATATGGACATGGATTTCGGGAATTCTTCTGACAGCGTGAGACAGCGGCTGTTTGACAGGATGAGGGCCGGTACCTTCTTTGCGGATGATACATATGTGGACGGACTGATCAACAGGGATACCTTGCAATTCATTGCTGATAAGCCCGACGGGAGCCGCGTGCTGCTGTGCGGCAGCTTTGCGGAAGATACAGGCTGGCAATTTGTTGAAAGCAGCCCCTTGCCTGCCGGCACAATGATGGGAGTAGAAAACTTTACAGGTAATCTGTTGTTTCCCACCATTTATGGCGGCCCCTCTGTGCATCGATTTGCCGACGGAACCTGGGGCGTCAGTTCGGTGATCAGCGCTCAGGGAGAAAACTATTTCATGGGGCAAAACTGGATTTCTTCAGAAGGAAATCCGGCATGGAGCGAATATAGCTGCTATGGCGATCATCCTTGGAGCGATATCACCAACATTGACTGGAGCACCATTCCGCTGACTGCTGCGGAAGCGCAGGGACAATTGGAGCTCGACGGTTGGGCAACACCCAATAACAACAATCCTGAAGATCGATTGCATCTGCGGGAAAAGGCTGAAAAAGGAAGTCGGTCTCTGGGCAAATTCTATAATGGCACACCGGTAAAAGTACTGAAGAGGGGCCAGGAATGGACGAAAGTACAGATCGGTCCCATGACAGGCTACATGATGACAAAATATCTTGCTTTTGGTAATGATATGAAAAAAGTGAAGCTTGTTGTTTCTTCTAAGGACACGCTTCATCTGACTACCGCTATGATCTGGCTTACATCAGAAGGAAATACGCACACGCAGGTACTGCCAAGCGACCAAATTCCGTCTCATATCCTGATCGGAATTCATGAAGATCTATGGTTTTTCTGGGATTACATGAGCAACAGCTTTGGGCAGATCCAAGATAGCGAACTATGGGAAGGAAACGGCTGAAAACGAAAAGAATCTTATGATAACGCCCTGCTGTGCTATTCCATGCTGAGAGCGCAGCAGGGCGGTTCATATTGAAGAGATTATGGATCCAAGATAATCCGCTTGACGAGCACTACATGAACTCAACTTCTTTCCTTTTCTCCCATCTGTTTTCATTTACCGGCAAGCTGGTATGGAAAATCCTTTTTATCCCCACCCCGCCCATCAGTCCTGATTATGGCCATTTCGTTAAAATTGATGTGTATAGCGGCGATAGCGTTGGCATCATTCATCAGATACAAAGTCAAGAAAATCCATGGGCGGTGGTCTATGAAGGGGCATAGATTTCGATGCTCGGAGCCCTGCATTACCGCCAGTTTTCCCGGATGCGCCAAATGCCCTCCAGATAGCCAGGCATGCGCGCTTCCTCCGCCAGGATGGCGGGCAGTTCGGCCACTACCTTGCCTTCCAGCAGTACCCGGGCGGTGCCTACTTCGGTTCCGGATGCCATGGGCGCCTGAATGGAGTCGGGCAGGACCAGTTCCACCCGAAGCTTTTCGGCCTGCCCGGGGCGAAGCAGCATGGAAAGCCCTTTGCCAACGGCAATGTTCACGCTGTCCCGGGCGCCCCTTGTAACCGGAAGCTGGTAGCCTGTTAAATCGCCTGATGCGATGATCTGGGTACGGGCATAAGCGCCAAAGCCGTAATCCAGCATGGCGCGGGCATCGTCAAAGCGGTGCTGGCTGGTATCGTCGCCCAGCACCACAGCGATCAGCCGCATGCCGTTTCGGTTGGCGGTGGCGGCAAGGCAATACTTCGCTTCGCTGGTGGAACCTGTTTTCAGGCCGTCGCAATCCTGATAAAAGCGAACGAGCCGGTTGGTGTTTGTCAGATCGGTGACCCGGCCTGATGGGTGCTTGATCTGGGACAGCCAGAGGGAAGAATTTTCAAAATACAGGGGATATGCGCTTACAGCGCGGGCAATGGCCGCCACATCCCGGGCGGTGGTGTGCTGGCCCTGGGCGGGCAGGCCGGTGCAGTTGACATACATGGTGTTCTGCAGGCCCATAGCGGCGGCCTTTTCATTCATCAGCTGAACAAAGGCCTGTTCTGTGCCTGCAATGTGCTCAGCCAGGGCGGTGGCGCTGTCGTTGCCGCTGGCTATGATGGTGGCGCGCAGCAGATCGCTCAAGGGATAGGCTGCGCCGGCATCCAATAGCGCCGTAGAACCCGTAGCGGCAGCCGCTGTTTTAGATACCGTAACGGTTTCGCTGAGCGACAGCTGCCCCGATTCAATGCGCTCCAGCAATAGCAGGATGGTCATCAGCTTGGTCACCGACGCCACTGGGCGTTGTTCGTCCGCGTTTTTTTCAAAGATCACCGTACCGGTATCGGCCTCCATCAGCAGACAGCATGGCGCGTACAGCGCGATGGGAAGCTCCGCCTCCAGAGGCTGGGCAAACGCTGTAGAAAACAGAAAAAACCCCGCCAGCAAAAGGGCGGGGATGGGTTTTGCGAACAGTCTCATACGATCCCTCCTGCTTCTGCCAGATCGTATGAAAGAAAGTCTGTAATTATCCCTTCAGGCGGGAAATTTCTTCGTCCACCATGGCGCGGGTGGCGAAATTCAGCGGAGAAAAGCGCCCTTCACGAGCCGTTTCCAGTTTCTCGAGGGCATCCTCCTTTTTTCCCGCATCCAGATCATAGCGGGAAAGGAACCAAAGCGTATCGATCTGGCTGGGCTTGAGCGCATGGGCTTTGGTAAAGTATTCCAACGCCTTTTCCTTGTCGCCGAGCAGCCGGTAATAAATCTGGCCCAGATTGTCCAGAATGATGGGATCCTCATCGTCATATTCCAGAGCGGATTCATTGAAGGCGAGCGCCCGCTCGGCGTCGCCCAGCTCGATCAGAAGGCAGCCCAGCGCGCCGTAGGTTTCACCCCGCGGATTCTTCTGATGCACACGCTCCAAGAGTTCCACGGCTTTTTCGGTGTTGCCCAGCTTGAAATCGGCCACCGCGAAATTGACCAGCAGATCGCCGCGCTGCTGCTCGGTGATAGTGGGATCCTTTTGTGCCTTTGCAAGGATCTCCTTGACCTTTTTAAAATTATCCTCGCCGCCCTCGCGCAGAAGGATATACGACCAGGAAACGATATAAGCCGCGCTGATATAACCTCCAGCGTACAGCTCTTCATATACCGCCCGGGCGGCAGCCACGTTGCCCTTGCGGTGTTCGATCAGCGCCTTGCGCGCTTTAAATGAATCAAACATACCCATGTGCTTTTACCTCCATCGCAAGCATAATACCGTTAAATCAAATAAAAATCAACTGTTTTGGGCCGTCTTTTTGAGGAGCCTGGCATATCGCCGGGTCAGATCCTCAAAATCGGCCTGATTATGCGCTGTTTGCGGCAGGTCCGCGGCATACAGCAGACCCCGCCGGGCGATATCGGCTGCTGCGCCGGGAGCTTTCAGTCGGTGCTCCAGCAGCTTGCTCAGCGCAATATAGGGCTTTGCGCCGCCCTGACGGCTGGCGATCATCTTTTCGTAAATGGCGGCGGCTTCCTCCGGCTTTTTCTCCCGGCGCAGCGTATCGGCCAACCGTTCGCGGCTGAGCTGGCTCATGCTGCCTGCGTCGGCGGCCCGGTAGCACATCCGCGCTGTTTGAAGCCTGCCGCGTTTCTCATATACCCGGCCCAGGCTGTATATATCCTGGAGATGCTCGGCGCTGAGCGGGTTTTCATGCAGCGCGCCCAGCACAAACAGCAGCCGCGCCAGGCTGGCGATATCCTGGGCGTTATGCTTCAAAATATCCTCCAGCAGGGAGAAGTCGTGCTGCTTGAGATAGTCAAAATAGCGCTGGGGCACCTCGGCTCCGGGCAGATCGTCCTCCCGGGGCTCATGAAAAATCAGCTCTTCCAGCGTGGATAGCGTGCAGCGCTTGAGCCGCAATTTCCATACCCTTCGCGCCGTATGGAGCAGGTCGGCATGGGGGAGAGCGCTTACGTCCATGGGAAGCCGCTGCATGATGAACCGCGTTTCCAGCAGCGGCATATCAAAGCTGCGGCCGTTATAGGTTACCAGAACGCCGCAATCCTTCAGATCGCGCTGCACCCTGCGAAGCACAAAGGCTTCCTCGTCATAATCGCGCATCAGGTATTGACGGACTGTCAGCCCGCCGTCTTTGATAACGCCTACGCCCACCAGAAAAGCCACCGTACCGGCCCCATGGCTCAGCCCGGTGGTTTCCGTATCCAGAAATAGAAAGTCCTCAGGCGCGGTATGAAAGGGGATATTTGGGTCGCCCTGCATCAGCGACAGCATGCCGTCGGCCAGACGCGTGCCCTCGGGCAGAGCAAAGCGGGTTTCGCGCACATAACAATCCTGCGCCGCTGGACGCGCGTCTGCGCTGCGGCGTGGAGCGCCCTGGGTGGCGCGCAGCTTATCCCGCAATGAAAGCATGGTGAAACTCCTGTACGGTTCAGGGCTGGAAAAAGGAAATCTCCGCGTCGCCCTGATCGTCAAAATCTCCCGTAGCCACAGGATCGGGCAGCGTGGTCAGCGCTTTGCAGTATTCCTCGTAGTTCCCGCCCCGGGCATTGTAATCGTCGATATACGCTTGCCATTCCGCGGTGAATTCTTCCAGCGAAAGGTTGTTTTCGTACATATACGCGGCGCAGGCAGGCCCCACGTACCGCAGGTGCCAGGGCTCGTAATTGATGCCGGTGATTTCCTGCTTGTCCTGCTGGTAACGGATCACGAAGCCGTATTCATGACAGTGCTCGGCCATCCATTGGGCTTCCTTGGCGTTGGCAAATTCAGCGTTCATGCCGCTTTTCTGCGTCCAGGCGTAGTTCAGCACATCCAGCCCAAGGCCGGTTTGGTGATCGCTGGCGCCAGGATAGCTCACCCAGCCGTCGTCCTTGCCGTTGTTGGCTTTGAGGCGATTATAGTACATGGTGTTCTGGGTCTGATAGCTCCGGTAAGCGCTTTTGACGTACAGCGTGCAGCCCTCCGCGTTGGCAGCCGCGAACATATCCAGCAGCGCGTCGTGGGCTGCCTTGCGCAGCTGAAATTTGCCGCTGACATGCCTGGCCGTCACGTTCACCAGATCCTCAGGCGCATAGGAGGCATCCAGCAGATGATCGCGGTTGGCGAGCGTCAGATACCCGTCCAGGTTGCGCAGCGTCAGCGGATCGATGGCGTAATCCCAGGGCAGCGCCTCCTCGCCCAGCGCCCAAAGGGGGCACAGGAGGATCAGGGCCGTCAGCAGGCAAAACAGCTTTCGCATATCATTCTCCTTCAATATAGCCGTCTGCGGCCAGGGCGCGCAGCGTTTCCACGTATTGCTCCAAGGGGATATCAAGCTGCTGCAATATGGCCGCGTGCTCCTTGCCCACATACCGGATATGCCAGGGTTCGTAGGCATAGGTGGTCACCTCGGTCCATTCCTCCTTATAGCGGATGATGAAACCGAATCGCCAGGCGTTCTCGGACAGCCAAATGCCTTCCTTGGTTTTGCCAAAGGCGCTGTTCAGAGAGCCGTTGGGGCTGTTTTTCACGTCCATGGCAAGTCCCAGCTGATGCTCGCTGCAGCCCGGATCAGCCACCAGCAGACGCGCCTTGGCCAAATCCTTGGTGCTGTTGATCTTGCGCTCGTAGATATTCCGCTGGGTAGCATAGCTCCGATAGCCGGAATGAGCGTACAGCGTATATCCCGCTTCTTCCTTGGCGGCGCTGAAAAGCTCCTCCAGCGCGGCGGCGGCATCCGCTCGCATTTGATAAGCGCTGCTGGAGTGCTTAACGTTTGGATATACCAGGTCCTCCGGCACATAGCTGCTTGCGAGCGGATAATCGCGATTGACAAGCATCAGATAGCCGCTGGGGGAAAGGGCGCCGGCCAATGTGTCCGCGCTCAGTGAAAGGGCTGTCAGCAGCGACATCAGCAGCGCAGTCAGCTGCATGATCATGCCGGTTCTCCGCCCATGACGGCCGGATATCGCGCCATAAGCCGTCCGTAAGCCGCAGGCTCCAGCATAACGGTCACCTGAGTGCCGTTTTCCAGGTATTCCTCGCTGAGCACGCGACCCAGCTGGCGCATTTCGCCGATGACTGCGTATTGATCAAAGGGAACCAAAACGCTTACTTTGCATTCCCGGCTGCGCAGAGCGCCTGCAATAGCCTGAGTCAGGCTGTCCAGGCCCTCGCCGGTCTTGGCTGATATGCGGATGGCGCGGGGCAACGGGCCGAAATCCTCTTCCGGCGCTTGATCGCATTTGTTGAGCACGTCGATGCGTGGCTGCGCGGTGGCCTCCAGCTTTTGCAGCACTTCCTCCACCACGGCGTGCTGCGTCAACAGATCTGGGGAGGAGGCGTCGTTTACGATCACCAGCACGTCGGCCAGCGCCGCTTCCTCCAGGGTGGAATGGAAAGCTTCTATCAGCTCTGTTGGCAGCTTGCGGATAAAGCCCACGGTGTCCACCAGCAGGTATTCGCCGCCATCGGGCAGCTTCACATTGCGGGATACGGCGTCCAGTGTGGCAAACAACCGGTCCTGGGCATATACGTCCGCGCCGGTCATTTTGTTGAGCAGGGTGGATTTGCCTGTGTTGGTATAGCCTACCAGCGCCACCACCGGGATGGCGCTGCGCTCTCTGGCCTTGCGGCGCAGGGCGCGTTGGTTCTCCAGCTCGCTTAATTCGCGGCGGAGCTGGGTGATGCGTTCGCGGATGCGGCGGCGGTCGATCTCCAGCTTGCTTTCGCCGGGTCCCCGGGTGCCAATGCCGCCCGCCAGACGGGAAAGCACAAGCCCCTGGCCGATCAAGCGGCCGCTTTGATATTTGAGCTGCGCCAGGGCCACCTGCAGGCGGCCCTCTGCGGTGCGGGCGCGCTGGGCGAAAATATCCAGGATCAGCGTGGTGCGATCCACCACCTTGACCCGGATGATATCCTCCAGGTTATGCAGCTGAGCGCCGGTGAGCTCATCATCCACGATGATCACGTCGGCTTCCATGGCCTGGGCGTCCAGCGCCAGTTCTTCCGCTTTGCCGCTGCCGATATAGGTGGCGGTATCAGGACGGGTCTTGCGCTGGAAGGAACGGCCGATCACCACTGCGCCCGCGCTTTCGGCCAGCGCTGCCAGTTCATCCAGTGACTCCATGCTGTCGATGCCCACCAGCAGCGCGCGCTCGGGCGCGTCCTGCTCCCGCTTGTCCTCACCCTGCAGCACCCGCTGGTCGGACAAAGCAATTTCGTCCATCAGCGCCTGCTGGGGCAGTCGGCGCAGCGGCATGATGGGCAAACAGACTGGCTGAGGCTCGCCGTTAACGCGCTCGTGCAGAAAAGCGGCCTGCACGCCGGTGATGTTGCCCTGGGTATCCACGCCCAAGGCGCACATGCTGTCCAGCCAAAGCGATTTAAGCGCGGTGATATCCACGTCGCTCAGCTCGGCGCTTCCGCGGGGATGGGTGTGGATGCAGCGCACCCTGGACAGGCGGCGATTGCTGCGGCGCAATCGGATATCGGAGAGCGGCACGCTTCCGGTATCGCCCACCGTAATATCCAGCACCTCGCCATCACGGCTGACATACAGCGAAATTTCCCTGTTCAAAGCGCAGGAATACCTGCCCAGAGCCTTTGCGAGCTCCTGGGGCAGGTATTCGTCTCGATCTATGGGAAAATCATAAAAGGTTTCAAGCTCTGCGATGGTGCTCTTGCGAACGCCATCCAGATTGCCATGAATCTCGGGCATTTTTTCCTCCGGGGGATGATATGCGGGTCGGATGATCAGTCGATCACTGCGTCCGGATGCTTTTTCATATAGTCCTCAACGGCCGCCTTGATGGCTTCTTCGGCCAGGAGGGAGCAATGCATCTTGATGGGGGGCAGGCCGTCCAGCGCTTCGGCAACGGCAGCGTTGGTCAGTTTCAGCGCTTCCTTGAGCGTTTTACCCTTTACCATTTCGGTGGCCATGGAGCTGGTGGCGATGGCGGCGCCGCAGCCGAAGGTTTTAAATTTCACATCGGTGATAACGCCGTTATCCACTTTCAGAAACATGCGCATGATATCGCCGCACTTGGCGTTGCCCACCGTGCCCACGCCGTCAGCGTTTTCAATTTCACCCACGTTGCGGGGATTGCTGAAATGATCCAGAACTTTTTCGGAATACATTATTTTTGTGCCTCCATAAAATCAGCGTACAGCGGGGACATGGAACGGAGCACCTCCACGATGCCGGGCAGGACCTTGAGCACCTCGTCCACCTCTTCCTGCGTGGAGGTATCGCTCAGGGAGAAACGCAGGCTGCCATGGGCGATCTCATGGGGAAGACCGATAGCCAGCAGCACATGGGAGGGATCCAGCGAGCCGCTGGTGCAGGCGGAGCCGCTGGATGCCGCGATGCCCGCCAGATCGAGCCGCAACAGCAGGCTTTCGCCCTCCACAAAGCGGATGGAGATGTTGCAGTTGTTGGGCAGGCGGTTGGTGCGGTGGCCGTTCAAACGGGTGTAGGGGATCGAAGAAGTCAGCCCGTCGATCAGCTGATCGCGCAGCGCGGCGATGCGGGCGGATTTTTCTTCCAGGTTTTGGGTGGCCAGCGTCAATGCCTCGGCAAGACCCACAATACCGGGTATATTCTCGGTGGTGGCGCGCTTACCGCGCTCCTGAGCGCCGCCGTGCATGAAGTTTTCAATGCGGGTGCCCTGCTTGATATAGAGCACGCCCACGCCCTTGGGGCCGTGGAACTTATGGGCCGAAAGGCTCAGCATATCGCAGCCGATTTCCTTTACGTCCATGGGGATGGCGCCCATGGCCTGAACGGCGTCGGTATGGAACAGCACCTTGTGCTGATGGGCGATGGCGGCGATTTCACGGATGGGCTGGAGCGTGCCGATCTCGTTGTTGGCGGCCATGATGCTGATAAGAGTGGTCTGATCGGTAATGGCTTTTTCCACATCGTCCGGATTGACCTGACCAAACTCGTCCACCGGCAGATAGGTCACGGTAAAGCCCTGCTTTTCCAGCCACTGGCAGGTATGCAGCACGGCGTGGTGCTCGATGGCAGATGTAATGATGTGATTGCCCTTTTTCCGATTGGCGAAGGCCGTGCCCTTGATGGCCCAGTTATCGCTTTCGCTGCCGCCGGAGGTAAAGTATACTTCCTGGGGCTTGCAGTCCAGCACTGCGGCCACCTTCCGCCGGGCTTCCTCCAGCGCTTTGCGGGCGTCGCGGCCCGAACCGTGGATGCTGCTGGCGTTTCCGTAGCACTCGGTGAAATAGGGCAGCATCTTTTCCAGCACGGCGGGATTGACGGCTGTGGTGGCGGCGTTGTCCATGTAGATGCGGTTCAAGTGGATGTCATCTCCTTTGAGTCAAGCATATCCTGAAGCGAAATACTGTACAGCAGATCGTTGATGCTGTTTGTCAGGTATTCCCATACGTGCCGCGCGGGGCAGCCTTCGCTGTGGGGACAGTCAAAGCTGTCGCCCTCCACGGCGCATTCCGAAAGGTTCAGCGGCCCTTCCATGGCGTCTATGATGTGGCCTACCGTGATCTCGCGCGGCGGCTTGGCCAGCTGATACCCGCCCTGCGCGCCGCGCACCGTGGTCACCAGCCCAGCCTTGCGCAGACTTCCCAACAGCTGCTCCAGGTATTGATCGGGCAGCGCCAGCTGAGCGATGGCCTTGAGCGGCTGGGGGCCGTCATCGGCCTTCTGCGCCAGATACAGCATGGCGTAAAGGCCGTATTTTCCGCGCGTGGAAAGCTTCAAATCAGTTCCCTCCAGGAAATCCGATTAATTTAATCGGGAATCAACAAGAAGGATATCATGAACGGCCGCAAATGTCAACGGTATTTTGCGAAAAAGGAGGAATATTTCTGAAAGGAAACATAAAAAAACGCCCTTAGTTTTCTTCTCCGCTTTGAAGCTTGGCAAACCGTTCAAGCAGGTCAAAAACCTCCGCCATGGTGCAGGCCGCAGTAATTTGCGTGCGCAGCCTGGCCGCGCCGCGTTTGCCGTGGATGTACCAGCATAAGTGCTTGCGCATTTCCAGCACGGCGCTGCGCTCGCCCTTCCATTCCAGCATCATTTTGCCATGCCGGATGGCGGTATCAACGATCCGCCGCTCATCCGGCAGCGAAAAGGCTTCGCCCTGCAGCGCGGCCTTGATTTCAGCAAAAACAAAGGGATTGCCCAGCGCGCCGCGACCGATGGCGACGCCGTCGCAGCCCGTTGCGTTCAGCGCGTTCAGGGCGGATTCGGCGGAATTGATATCGCCGTTGCACAGAACGGGGATGGATACGGCTTGCTTCACCCGGGCGATTTGATGCCAATCGGCTTTTCCGGCATACTGCTGGGCGCGGGTGCGCCCGTGCACCGTGAGCAGGTCCGCGCCGCAGTCCTGAGCGATCTTCGCCAGCTCCGCCGCGCAGATATGGTTTTCATCCCAGCCCAGCCGCATTTTAACGCTCAAAGGCAAAGCCGTGGCTTTTCTCACTGCTGTGATGACCCGGGCGCACTGGGCAAGATCGCGCATCATAGCGCTGCCCGACCCCGATGTGACCACCTTTTGCGCCGGACAGCCCATGTTGATATCGACGCCCGAAAACAGGCCGGTATCGCTGAGCTGGGCGGCGGCCTCCGCCATGTATCCTGTATCGTGACCGAAAATCTGCACCCTGGGCGCAGGCTCTTCCGGATTAACGGCCAGGAGGTAACGATATACGTTCAGCGTATTGGGAGCCTGCAGGAAGCCCTGCGCGCTGACCATTTCGGTGGTGGTATAATTACAGCCCTGTTCGGCGCACAGCGTGCGCATGGGCCAATCGGTGATGCCCGCCATGGGGGCCAGGGCAAGGATGGGCGTCGTCATGGGGTGTTCTGCTCCACTGTGGTGATGTTGCGGATCTTCCAGTTTCCGCTTTCGCGGGTGAGGATCATGGTATAGGTACCCTCGGGCCACGCCGGTACGCCGCCGCTTGAGGCTTTGCCGTCAATGGAGGGGATGCGCTCGGCAACGGTGGCTGTGGCGCTGTCCTCCCAGGGCCAGCACCATACCCGTTTCAATGATATACGATGGTCAAAGCCGGTCACGCTCACATTCTGGTAGGGTCCCTCGCCGTTCAATGCGCGCTGCAGCTGCTCGTCCCGCTCGATCCATGCGGAAGTAAAGTACTGATTCAGGGAGGAGAGCGGCTCATCCATCATGATCACCTGGGCCCGCCGGGCCATGCCGTCCTTGATGATCACATAAATATTGGTGGTGTTCATGGCGTAATAAAAGGTAACGGTCAGCATGCCGATGAGCAGCAGCAGGATAAAAAGCCTGGACGCGATATACCAGACGAAACGGCGCAGATAACGCATGAACTCACCTCCCGCAAACGTTTTCATTATACCCGATCACAGGGCAAAAAACAAGCCGGACGCCTGTAACAAGCGTCCGGCGGAGGTTTTGCGGGATCAGTTGAGCCTGTCCAGATAGAGCTGGACATCGGCGGCGTTGACCCATTCGGTCATGGCGGCGTTATAGGCGTCCGTCCGGGCGGTTTCAAGCGTTTCATCGTAAAGCTCGTCCCGTACGGCCTCCAGCGTCACGGTGGCTTCCTCCACGTCCTGAACGTACTTGGCGAACGCATACCCGCCCGAAGTCTGAATGGCTTCGGTCACGCTGCCGGCTTCATTCAGCGCCATGGCGGCGTTTGCCACGTCGGCGCTGGGCAGGGTGCTGCCCTCGCGCACGGCATATTCGCGCACTTCGGCGCCCAGGCTGTGCATCGCCTCGCCCTGAGCCGCGCGGTCGATCAGCGCTTTGACTTCGGCTTCGGCGTCGTCGCCGGTGAGCTCAATGACCTGGATGATCCGGTATCCGGCAGGCGTGTAGAAAATGGTGTCGCTGCCGTTGCGGGCGGTGTTATAGGCGTTGGCGCTGTTTTCAAAGCGCTCCTTCTGGGCGCTGATCTTTTCATCCAGGGCGGATTGCAGCGCGGCGTCGTCCACCGTCACATCCCGGGAGGCGTATTCCTTGAGTCTGTCCTCCACCATGTTCTGTTCCACGGAGGCGCGGACTGTCTCCAGCGTAATGCCTTCGTTACGCGCCGCAGCTTCCAGTTCTTCATCGGAGGGATCGCTGTCGGCAAAGTATACGCTCTTGACGGATTCCAGCTGCTCGGCGTACTGCGTTTCGGCATCGGCGTCCATCGCCGCCTTTTCCTCATCGGTAAACTGATCCAAACCAAGCTCGGCGGCCTTATGCTGGATGACATTGCTTGAAATAAAGCTCTGGGCTGTGTTCTGCAGCACGTTGGCGGTATCCACGGTGCCGTCGGACATGCCAAACTGCGCCAACAGCTGGGCGTACTGCTGCTCGGTGTAGAGGTTGTAATTGTACAGGTTCACAAACCGCTGTTTGGTGATGTGCTCGCCGTTGACGGTCAGGATGGTCTGCCGGGCGTCCACGTCACTGTCCCGCAGCACCAGGGAGGAACAGCCGCTGAAGGTCAGCACGGCGGCCAGGAGCAAAATAAAAAGCGTCTTCTTTTTCATAGTTTGCCTTTGCACTCCAATCTGATATTTTGCGTAACCTATTATACTGAAAAAGACGAAAGAGTTCAAGATGATTTTTGTTCCGCCAGCATCCGCAGCAGCCCATCGCCGTTGGTGCGCTCGGTTACGGTCACCGTGGATAGGCTCAGCCTGTCCATTACGGCGATCAGGATGGCCATGCCGGTGGGCAGGATATCGATGCGAGAGGCGGGAAAGCCAGGGATGGCGGCGCGCTGTTCCCTGGGGACGGCGGCGACGGACAGAAGATGGCGATAGATCGTATCCCTGCGCAGCAGAAAGCCCTCAACCTGCGCTTTTTTGCGGGACAGTCCCTGAGCCAGACAGGCGCAGGCCGTTCCCGTGCCGCCTACTGAGTAAAAATGCTGAATATCCTTGTGACTGACCAATACTTCAGGAAGATCCCGGCAGGCAGCGGACGCGGCGTTCAAAGCTGCCGTAACGTCCTGCGGATCGTTGACAGGGTGGGCGGCAAAAAGCCTGGAAGCGCCCAGCTGAAGCGAAACGGCGGCCTGCACGCGCATGCCTTCGCCAATGGCGATCTCGGTGGAGCCGCCTCCGATATCGATCATTCCGGCAGGCTTATTTCCCGCCGCGCCGTAAAAGGACGCGGCGGCTTCCTCCTCGCCGCTGAGCACGGTCAGGGGAAGGCCGCAAGCGCTCTGTATGGCGAAGGAGAGCGCGTCGGCGTTCTGCGCGTCCCGCACGGCGCTGGTGGCGTATATGCCAAGCACCGGCGCGCCTGCCTCCGCCGCAAGCTTCCGGATGCCGGAGACCGTATCGCTGATGGCGTCTTCGGCCAGACGTTCATCCCGCATATGTAAAAACAGGCGTGTTTCCACACGCCTGCGCTGGGCGGTACTGTCCGGCGCCTCAAAGTCCGCCGTCACGCAGCGGGTAGAATTGGAGCCGATCACGATCACTGCCTTTTTGCTCATTCCAACGCCTCCGCATCCAGCACGGCCATCTGCACCGGCTCGTCGGTTTCGCCGTATAAAGCTTCCGGATTTTTGATTACAAACAGTTTTTCATCGGGCATCATGTAGCCGTAGATTTGCCTTGCCTTTGCCATGATATAGTCGTCGGTCTCCACGATCTGCAGCTCGTCCTCCAGTTTTCTATACTGTTTATACTGCTGGTCGCGCTCGATCCGCAGGTCGGTGAGCCTGACCTGCATTTCGGCGGTGGAATCCTGAATAGCGCCGATGGCCATGACGCCCAGCGTGATTACCACAAAAAGGGCGCAAACCAGCGCCAGAGGCCGAACGCGCATTGAAAACAAACGCTCCAGCGGATTGCCGGGAACAGGGGATGGCATGGTTTACCTCCAGAGAAAAACTTTTCCGCTAAAGTTATTCGCTGCCTTTGCGCAAATTCCTGTTGCGGCGGAGCAAATTTATGGGAGCGGTAAGGAGCCTGCGCAGGCCAAGCCGGTAGATCATTGCGCCTGTCAGCATGGCCGGCAGCATATAAAAACGCAGGCTGCTGCAGCCGGTCAGCGTCAGCGCGGCCAGCGTAAGCCCGGAGGAGATCATGCAGAGCGCCAGCGCGGCCAGCAGATGCGCAAACCATGATTTGCTGTTCAGCAGCGGCAGGGCAAGATCATACAGCGGCGCCAGCAGCATCCCGGCGTAAACCAGCGCCAGAAAGGTGTAGCCCTGAAAGGCCGTTTCCCTGAGCGGCATCAGTGAAACAGCCCGCCCAGGCTCCGGCGCGCGCCGCCGCGGCCGCTGTAGGTCATGGCGTTGATCTGTCCTTCAATGGATACCCTTCCCTCGTCAAGCAAAAGAGCGGTGATATGCAGGCTGTCTCCGTCTATCACCAATGGGCCGCCCTCGGTATGCAGGATCAGCTGCTTTTCGTCAAAGGACGATACGTCCTTGACGCCGGTCAGGTTCAGCGACTTGCGGCTGTTCAGCGTCAAAGTATGGGGGCGGGAAGGCGTTTCCGACGCCGCCGTTGTCTTTGCCATATCGATCACCTCGGGCCATGATATGCAAGGACAGAGCAACATATGACTACTCTTACAGCAAAAAATGGCAAAACAATTGCAAAAAAAAAGATTTGATGTATAATGTGTAGTGCACTTATACTCTGTTATGGAGGATCATGCATGTATCGCCTTTTGATTGCGACCAACGAACCGAGCGTGTTGGACAAGCTCAACGGCAGTGTTGACTGGGCCAGTCTTAATTTTCATCAGCCCACGGTGGTGGGCACGGCTGAGGATGCGATTCAGCAGATGGAGAACAACCGGGTGGACTGCGTGGCTTATATGCTCAGCAGCAGCGAGGCCCGCAGGCTCAGCAAATATCTGAATACCGTCCGTCCCAGCCTGCCCATTTTTGAAATCCGCCGCAGCCTGGAGGCGCAGATGCGCATTCTGAACGATATGCGCCGGGTGCTGGATCGGCTGCACGATGATTCTTCGGATGAGGTCGTTGACGAAAAAACCGTGATGTCCATGCTGCGGGACGAGCTGATGCATAATCTGCTGGCTGGAGAGATTTCCGGCGAGAAGGAGCTTCGCGGAAGGCTGCAGATGCTCCGTTCCCATCTGTCGCTCGTGCGGCCCTGTGTATTTTATGAATTCGATATGCCGCAGGGCGAGGTTTACCTCAATTTCCAGTGGCATTACGGCTCCGAGCGCCTGGAAAGGGCGCTGCGCAACAATTTCTTTGGCCGCTACTGCGACGATATACATTACCAGGTAGCGGCGCTGACGCCCCGGCAGATCAGGCTCATCGCCTGTCAGCGGGATGATCGGGAGAACGAGCCCGAGGAAAGCCTGTTGGAGCGGGCCGATCAGCATGTGGATCAGGTGCTCAACCAGATCAAGGAATATCTGGGCCTGGATATGGTGATCACCCAGCGCATGGTGCTTCCCAGCCTGATCACGCTGACCGAAGCGCAGTAAAAAAGATACAGACGCCGCTCTCTGGTATTGAAGCCGGAGGGCGGTTTTATGTGCTTTACCGCAATGTGATCTCCTGCCCTGCCATGCAGAAAGACAATGTGTCGGGCAGCTCCGCAGAGATCGGCCAGATCGTGGATGCCTCGGGACAACGATCGATATTGTTGGGAATGCCGAGCGTCATAACAAATCCGTATTCGTTTCTGTCATGATCCAGATGCGCGCCTTCGGACGGCTGATAGAATGCCTTCCAATCGACGCCGTTGGCGTTGGAAACTTTTTCCAGTATCGTTACATACATTATATTGAGAAAGAAGAATAATATCACGGATACAACAAAAAACGCTTGATCACTCAAGCGTTTTATGGCACCTCCGACCGGATTCGAACCGGTGTTTCAGCCTTGAGAGGGCCGCGTGCTAGGCCACTACACAACGGAGGCAGGTGGCTGGGGAACAAGGATATTAACCTTGACAATACGAGTCAGAGTCGTAGGTGCTGCCGTTACACCATTCCTCAATGCCTTGCAGCTCAACGCTGCGAAAAGCATTATACTAAAATCAGCAGGATATGTCAATACCATTTTTCAAAATTAATTTATCTCCCCCGGGAAATATTACAAAATGAAAAATGACGAACGAAAAACAGAAAAAATGTAAAAATGTTCACAAAAACATCTTGACAGACAGGGGAAATATATTGTAATTTTGTAGGGAATTCTGTAATGTATGGGAGGCTTTTATGGCGCGCGACATGATTGCGATTCTGGACTTTGGCAGCAGTGATAACAGCGGTATTGCCCGCGCGGTGCGAAAGGCGGGCGTGTACAGTGAAATCGTTGCCCACGATATCACGCTGGACGAGCTCAAAAAAATGAACGGGCTCAAGGGACTGATCTACAACGGCGGTTCCAATCGCGCCTATGAGGGACAGCGGCTGATCGCCGATCCCGAAGTGCTTTCCTGCGATCTGCCCAAGCTGGCTGTGGGCTGCGAATTTACCGTATCCGGCGTCAACGCCTCTTCCTGGAACGGCCGTGAGCGCGAGATCATTGATTCCTTTATCGATGAAGCCCAGATCACCCGCAACTGGAGTATGGAAGGCTTTATTGAGGATCAGATTTCCGCGCTGCGCGAGCAGATCGGCGATAAAAAGGTGCTGCTGGCGCTGTCCGGCGGCGTGGATTCCTCGGTGGTGGCGGCGCTGCTGCTGCGGGCCATCGGAAATCAGCTAACCTGCGTGCACGTCAACCACGGTCTGCTTCGCAAGGGAGAGCCGGAACAGGTGGTGCGTGTGTTTAAAGAGGAGATGGGCGCCAACCTGATCTATGTGGACGCCGTTGACCGTTTCCTGAATAAGCTGGAGGGCGTGAGCGACCCTGAACAGAAGCGCAAGATCATCGGCGCGGAGTTTATTCGCGTATTTGAAGAGGAAGCCCGAAAATTGGACGATATCAGCTTCCTGGGACAGGGTACGATCTATCCCGATATTCTGGAAAGCGGCACAAAAACTGCCCGGAATATCAAATCACATCATAACGTGGGCGGCTTGCCTGACGATCTCAAGTTTGAGCTGGTGGAGCCCCTGAAACAGCTTTTCAAGGATGAAGTCCGCGCCGTGGGCGAGGCACTGGGCCTGCCCCACAGCATGGTATACCGTCAGCCCTTCCCCGGCCCCGGCCTGGGCGTTCGCTGCGTGGGCGCCATCACCCGCGAGCGCCTGGAGCAGGTGCGCGAAAGCGACGCCATTCTCCGGGAGGAATTCGCCAAAGCCGGTCTGGACCAGACCGTATGGCAATATTTTACCGTGGTGCCCGATATCCGCTCCACCGGCGTGCGCAACCATGCCCGCTGCTGGGAGCGCCCGGTCATCCTTCGCGCCGTCAATACCCAGGACGCCATCACCGCCTCCATTGAGGAAATCCCTTACGCGATCCTGGCTAAAATCGTCTCCCGCATCGTAAACGAAGTTCCCGGCGTCAACCGCGTGCTTTACGATCTTTCGCCCAAGCCCGTTGCGACGATCGAATGGGAATAAAGGCTGAAATCCTGAAACCCACATAAAATAAGGGTTTCCGGGTAGCAGAAGTCCCGAGTGGCAACAATTTGGCAAGAAAAATCCATCATTCCGAAAATAAGGGCTAACTGATTTTGTGTAGATCAGTTAGCCCTATTACTATGCGATTTTCGGAAGGATGGTGGTGTCATTAGTGATCATCGTCGGCGTGTTCCTGAAGCCCGGCAACCAGATCATCCATCAAGCCCTGGGACGGAACTTTCACCCACCGCCGGGTGGTATCCCCGTCCGGGAAATTGTACCGCCACAGGTCGTAGGCTTCCTGGGTGATTTCGCCCTTCCGCAGTGCATTGGCAACCGCTTGCCATTCGTACAGCATCCGGTGAAGCTCGGCTGCCCGCTGATTTTCACGGAGATTGACCCGCAGGCAAACGTCACCCTCAGATTCCTCCACATGGAGACCATACCGATCCTCCAAGGTGAAAAGCGTGTGCATGAGGCCGACGTAGGAATCAATATCAGGCACCGATATGGCATGGGGCGATACGCCAAAGATTTGTGCCATCTGTGCTGTCAGATCAGCCTTCGGATTCCGATCCTCGGATTCATACTGCGCCATGCGCACATCGGCGGAATTGGTCGGGAAGCCCAGAAGCTGCCCCAAATAACGCTGTGTCATCTTCATGCGCTTGCGGAAATGATGAATGCGCTCGCCAGTGGCCATAAGGAAGTCCCCTTTCAATGAGATATGCTTAGTATAGCAGATTTGTTTAGGAGAATCAATATGAAATTGGAAAAATACGAAATAAAGCGGTATGGGAGCGCTTTTCTGACTGCGCCGGAGGCAGCCCGGCTCCTGCACATCTCAACTTCCCACGCTTATAAGGTCATTCACCGGCTGAATCAGGAGCTGAAAGCCCAGGGCTTTCTCACCATCGCCGGGCGTATCAGCCAGCAATATCTTCTTCAGCGCACCATGGGAAAGGCACCGGAAAAGGAGGCGAAGCAGGATGGGAGTCTATAAAGACAACAAGACAAATACGTGGCGAGTGATCTATCGCTACACCGATTGGACGGGAGAGCAGAAGCAGAGTTCCCGGCGGGGTTTTGCCAGCAAGCATGAAGCACAGGCATGGGAACGGGAGCAATTGAACAAGGTGACGGCAGATCTGGATATGTCCTTTGCCAGCTTCGTGGAGCATTATACCGAGGATTTGAAGACACGGCTGAAAGAAAACACCTGGAACACCAAGGATCATATCATCCGTACCAAACTGATTCCCTATTTCGGAAAGCTGAAGATGTGCGCCATCACACCGCAGATCGTCATGACCTGGCAAAATGAAATGTTGCGTTCCCGGGAAAACGACGGGAAGCCATACTCTCCCGTCTATCTCCGCACCGTGCAAAATCAGCTCACCGCCATCTTTAACCATGCCATGAAGTATTATAACCTTCGGGAAAACCCCTGCCGCAAGGCCGGGCCGCTGGGCAAGAAGAAATCGAGGGAGATGCTGTTCTGGACGAAGGAAGAATACCTGAAATTTGCCGATGCCATGATGGATAAGCCCAAATCGTTCTATGCCTTTGAGCTTCTCTACTGGTGCGGTATGCGGGAAGGAGAACTGTTGGCCCTGACCCCTGCGGACTTCGATCTGGAGAAGGGCACCGTTACGATCAGCAAATCTTATCAGCGGATTCATGGAGAAGATATGATCACGACGCCGAAAACCGAGAAGAGCAACCGTACCATCACCATGCCGGATTTTCTGACGGAAGAAGTTGAGGAGTACATTGAATCTCTGAACGGAATCAGGAAAAGGGATCGAATTTTCAACTTTACCAAGGACTATCTTCACCATGAGATGGATCGCGGAGCGAAGCAGGCGGGCGTCAAACGGATCAGGATTCACGACCTGCGCCATAGCGCAATCAGCCTCCTGATCGACATGGGCTTCAGCGCCATCGCCATTGCGGATCGCGTGGGGCACGAGAGTATCGACATTACGTATAATTACGCCCATCTCTTTCCTTCTAAACAGACGGAGATGGCAGCAAGACTGAATATGGAAAGGGGCTGAAATAATGTCCGCAAAAGCATTGGATGCGCATGGACGCTGGCGTAATATCACGGTGGCATTCCGGGTTTCACCGGAGGAAGACAGTCAGATTGAAACGCTGGTCAGGCTCACGGGAATGACAAAGCAGGATTACATCATGAGCAGGCTGCTGCACAGGGATGTGGTCGTAAAGGGGAACCCAAGGACATATAAAGCGCTGCGAGATACGATGGGAGATGTACTGACAGAATTGCGTCGGATTGAAGCCGGAGAAAAAACTGACCAGGAATTGCTTGAGTTGATTAGCACGATTGCTGCCATCATGGGCGGCCTGAAGGAGGAAAGAAAATGAATATCATGTATCATCAGAATGGAGACTGTCTGCTCCCAGACATGGGTTTGAACGAGACAGACAAAACACCGCTGAACAAATATGGCAGGATGCGGATGCGGTATTTGCAGGAATACCGTCCCGGTCTCTATACGAGGCTGCTTCTGTCCGGGAAACTGTATGGGCATCTGAAAGAAGCGCAAGAAGCTGCGCAGACCAGGATGGGAAAAATCGAAGCTGATATGGCAAAAGAGCAAGGTATCGACGAAGCATTGAAAGCCCAGGATCAAATGGCATGGGTTGGCGCAATGAATATGATCCGGCATCAAGCGGAGGAAATTGTTTTTCTGGAACTGATTTATAACTGATACCCAGCCCCATGGCAAACACCGCCATGGGGCATTTTCTTTGGAAACACAATGGGAAAACACTGTTGGGAAAATAGTGGCAAGCAATGCAAATCTGCAAGAATTTGCAAAACGCTTGTTGGCAGGCTCCGCCCCAAACCCCGTCTGCCAGCGCAAGCGCTGTGGTTATAAATTTGTATCATAACGTCGCTCGGGATTTACATCCGCAAAAGCGCCATAAATATTTTTGTTTAGGAAAGCTTCACGGGCTATTGACACAAGCATAAATGTTTAGTATAATGAAAGTACTGAAAGCGGAGAAATTTTCAGGGGGAAGGAGATGCCAGCATAGAGGAAAAGAACGAGAGATAAACGCCAAGCAGCCGATACCAATAAGCCAAAGAGGAGAGCACTATGAAGGAACAAACATTCATCACAGTAGCAGAGGTAGCGGAGATTATGGGGATATCCAAATCCTATGCCTACAAAATCGTACACAAGCTCAACGAAGACCTGAAAGCCATGGGTTATCTGACCATCGCGGGAAGGGTCAACCGGGGATACTTCCTGGAAAAGACCTGCTACTCGCCCAGCAGAAGCCCGCAGCTTTCCGCAATACCAGGAGGACAGATCGCTTAATGCCGGTTTACAAGGAGGAAAAAACGAATACGTGGCGGGTGATCTACCGCTACATCGATTGGAAGGGAGAGCGAAAGCAGACTTCAAAGCGAGGATTTGTCACCAAGAGGGAGGCCCTTGCCTGGGAGAGGGAGCAGCTGAACAAGGTGGCAGCCGATGTGGATATGACCTTTGCCAGCTTCATCGACAGATATACGGAAGACATGAAAACCCGCCTGAAGGAGAACACCTGGAACACCAAGGAGCATATCATCCGAACCAAGCTGACGCCATACTTTGGAAAGCTCAAGCTCAGCAGCATTACACCCCAGCAAATTATCACCTGGCAGAATGAGCTGCTGAATTATCGGGATGCGCAGGGGCAGGCGTATTCCCCGGTATATCTGCGAACGATCCACACACAACTCAGCGCTATCTTCAACCATGCGGTCCGGTACTATAAATTACGGGAAAATCCCTGCCAGAAGGCCGGAACCATGGGAAAGAAGAAAGCGCGGGAAATGCTGTTCTGGACAAAGGAGGAGTACCTCCAATTCGCAAAAGCGATCCAGGATAAACCCATGGCATACCATGCCTTCCAGATGCTGTACTGGTGCGGTATCCGGGAGGGAGAATTGTTGGCGCTGACGCCCGCGGACTTCGACTTCACCAGAGATACGGTGACCATCAGCAAATCTTATCACCGGCTGAACGGAAAAGACATCATTACGGATCCCAAGACTGAAAAGAGCAATCGAACCATCACCATGCCGGATTTCCTGGCGGCGGAGATGCAGGGATATATTGGTTCCCTGTACGGGATTCAATCAGATGACAGAATATTCCCGTTCACCAGCAGCTTCCTCCACCACGAAATGAAGCGGGGATGCAAGATTTCCGGTGTCAAAAAGATCCGGGTGCACGACCTTCGTCACTCGGCAATCTCCCTGCTGATCGACATGGGCTTCTCCCCGCTGGCCATTGCGGATCGCGTCGGACACGAAGCCATAGAGATCACCTACAATTACGCCCACCTGTTCCCTTCCAAACAGCAGGATATGGCCAAGCAGCTGAGCCAGGCCATGCAGGATACGCCGGACCCGCCGGACAACCCACCGTATGCACCACAACTGACCCTGATCAAAAACGACAGCGCCGCATGAGCGGCAGAAAGAGAGGATTATGCTTACCAACACCAACCCCATCACCAAGAATCCCACCGTGGTCATCGGAGTCGATGCCGGCTATGGGAACATCAAGACGGCCAACACCTGCTTCCCGGCAGGTGTGGTCGCCTATGAAAAAGAACCGATCTTCGCCGGGAGCGTGCTGATCTACAACGGCACGTACTACAGCATCGGCGAAGGCCATAAGGAATTCATCCCGGAAAAGATCATCGATCAGGATTACTACATCCTGACCCTGGCCGGTATCGTCCGGGAACTGGAAAAAGCGAATATGCCAACGGCGGATGTGCACCTGGCCGTAGGACTGCCCCTGACCTGGGTATCGGAACAGAAGGAACGCTTCAAAAAGTATCTGATGCAGAAGAAGGAAGTGAAGGTTCAGTACCGGGATATGACCTATGCCATCCGCATCGTCGGCGTGGATGTGTTCCCGCAGGGCTTCGCCGCCATCGCAGAGAGGCTCCAAGAGTTCACGGGGACGACCATGCTGTGCGATATCGGCAATGGCACCATGAACATCATGACCATCAACGACGGGAAGCCTGACCCGCAGAAATGCTTCACGGAGAAATACGGTACCTACCAGTGCATGATAGCCGTGCGGGAACAGCTGATGCGGAAATTCGGCACTGCCATCGGTGATCGCCTGATTGAGCGGGTGCTGTGTTACGGAACAGATGATATCGGCGAAAAGTATCTGACCGTGATTCAGGAAACTGCCAGGCAGTATGTGGCCGGGATCATGCGCAGGCTGCGGGAGCACGAATACAACCCGGAATTGATGAAGCTGTATGTCGTCGGAGGAGGAGGCTGCTTGATCCGGCACTTTGGGACATACGATCCCAACCGGGTAACGATCAATGACGATATTTGTGCCACGGCCAAGGGATACGAATTTCTGGCCAGCCTCCGGCTGAAAAAGGCGGCAGTAGCATGAGCAAGAAAGAAAACCTGTTTACCACCACCCTGCGGCTGAACCTGGATAATGCGCAGGACATGGAAGCATGGAACAATCTGATGAGCGCAGATAGCAGCCAGCCAGATTACAGCTCATACAGCCGAACGATTGTCACCGCCATCAACGATCACTTCTCCCAGCTGGATCAGCCGGATCGGGAAGAATGGATGCCGGTTCTGCTGCAAAAGATACAGGAAACTGTTCGGGAAACGATCATCTGCACCATGAAAGAGATCGCGGTCACGACAGCACCGCCGGTATCAAAAGATGAAGCCCAAAGGGACGCTGCTGAGCCGCTCAACGAAACAGAAGCGAGAATCGAAGCCTTCCTGGACTGCTTTTGAGGGGTGCACCAAAAGTGGTATTACGACGAACAGAAAAATGATACCAAGTGTGATACCAGACCATGATGTGACGAACCAGAGGCGAAATTCTGGTGATTACGTTAAGAAGCTAAATTTTAAAAATCACCAGTAACAAAATCAATACCAAAAGACCACCAAACCCCTGCACCTGAAAAGTTGGTATCACATGCCAACCAACAGGCGCAGGGGCCTTCATTATTTTTCAGCGAAAGCAGAAACGGGGTAAGTCGCAGACATACCCCACAACCACAGAGCGTAAGCTCTGGTTTTCAGGGGCTTGGGGGCGGAGCCCTCAACAAGCTTTTTGCAATTTTTATAACAATTGCATTGCTTGCCAATATGCAAAAGTGGGACTTTTGCCCTGCTTGCTACAATATGTTTGACCATGAGATACTCCGTCTATATTTACGGCGCGACATTCATGTTATGGTTCATCGGCATGAGTTTCCCGCAGCCTGTCCATCAGTTCGCGGCAGGCTGCGCTGGTAGGCTGATTAGCGCGGGTGATCATGCAAACGGTATGGGCGGGCGGATCATCGGTCAAGCGGATTTTGACGATTTCTCCGGTACGAAGCTGTTCCAGCGCCATAAATTCTGGCAGGAAAGCTGCGCCCAGCCCGCTGCACACCATGGGCACGATCTGGGACATGGCGGATACGAAGGTGGTGGGATGGAACAGCAGGCCATGCTGGGCAAAGTATCCACATAGCATTTCATAACTCACACTTTTTCGGTGCATCGCCACAAAGGGCCAGGAAGCGATCTGCTCCAAGGCACGAGAAGCCGTGGGGTCAAACTTCGTGGCGATGGAAGCAGGGGCCACCAGCACATCGGGGAAAGTAGCCAAGGTTTCCACGGACAGGGAGGCGTTTTCATGAAGGGGCTTGGTGACGATGGCCAGGTCGGCCAAGCCATGCAGGATAAAAAAGATAGCATCCTCGCTGGTCATGCTGCGGACATTGATCTGCACGCCGGGATAATCCTGCCGGTAATCCCGCAGGGCGGGCAGCAGCGCGCCCCGCAGCGCCACTTCGCTGGCGGCAATAGTGATTTGCCCGTTACGCAGGTGGGCCATGTTTTTCAGCTCGGTTTCGGCACAGGCGATATGCTGCACCGCCTCTTGCACATGGGCAAACAGGATTTCGCCTTCGTGGGTCAGCGTAATGCCCTTGTTGCTGCGGATGAACAGCTGGCAGCCCAACTCCTGCTCCAGTTGGCTGACGATTCGGGTGATGTTGGGTTGGCTGTTGTGCAATATTCGCGCCGCCATGGTAAAGCTTTCGCAGGTGGCTACATGATAGAAAATCCGATACGCTTCATAGGATGCCGCCATATCTTTCCCCTCCATATCAAATCCTGATAGCCGATATACAAAATATATCTTTTACAGAGAGCAAAGTCAAGTGTATAATATTTGCCGTGTGAAAATACACAAATTCACGCACGATGGGAAGCATGTAATTGTGAACAAGGATCTGACGGTGGGAAAGCCGTCTTCGGTATTGTGGCGCTTCTGCCTGCCGTTGTTTGGCAGCATCATCTTTCAGCAGCTTTATAACATCGCTGACAGCTGGGTGGCGGGAAAATTCATTGGCGAAAACGCCCTGGCTGCCGTGGGCAATAGCTATGAGATTACGCTGATCTTCATCGCTTTTGCCTTTGGCTGCAACATGGGCTGCTCTGTGGTGGTGTCGCAATTATTTGGCGCCAAGGATTACCGGCAGGTGAAAACCGCCGTTTCCACCGCCATGCTGCTGACGGGCGCGGTGTGCCTTGTACTCATGGCCTTTGGCCTGGCGGGCTGCCGTTGGCTTTTGACCCTGCTGAATACACCGCATGCGGCCATGGCTGATTCGGCGCTATACCTGAATATTTACATTCTGGGCCTGCCTTTTATGTTCTTTTACAACGTGGCTACGGGGACGTTTGCAGCTCTGGGTGATTCCCGCACGCCCTTCATCTTCTTGGCGCTGTCCTCTACGGTCAATATCGGGATGGACATTCTATTCGTCACCGCCTTTGGCATGGGTGTGGACGGTGTGGCCTGGGCTACCTTCATCTGCCAGGGTATCAGCTGTGTGCTGGCAATGGCCGTGGTGCTGCGGCGTATGCGGGCACTGACGGTGGGGATGGGCAAAGCGCCGCTGTTTTCTGCCGCGTTGCTGAAAAAGATCATCGTCATCGCTGTGCCCAGCACCTTGCAGCAGAGCTTCATCTCCGTGGGCAACTTGGTGATCCAGGGCGTGATCAACGGCTTTGGAACAAGCGTGATGGCGGGCTATTCCGCTGGGGTCAAGCTGAATAATCTGGTCATTACCTCCTTTACCACGTTGGCCAACGGCATCTCCAATTACACAGCGCAGAACATCGGCGCGGGCAAGCGGAAGCGTGTACGGCAGGGCTTGCAGGCAGGTCTGAAAATGGTGTGGCTGCTGTGCGTCCCTTTCTGTTTGCTGTATTTCTTTGTAGGAGAGGCGCTGGTGCGTTTTTTCATGGACGAGCCGACGGAGTTGGCTTTAAAAACTGGCATCATTTTTTTGCGCATCCTGTCGCCCTTCTATTTTGTGGTTTCCGCCAAGTTGGCAGCGGACGGGGTGCTGCGCGGAGCGGGCATGATGCGGCAGTTCATGATTGCTACCTTTACCGACCTGATCCTGCGGGTGATGCTGGCGATCCTGCTCTCTCGCACGGCGCTGCAATCCACCGGCATCTGGTGTGCCTGGCCCATCGGCTGGGTGATCGCCACCGGTCTATCGCTGCTCTTCTATAAAAAAGCTTTTCTCAATACAGAAAACACCGTTCCTGCATAGGGAACGTGTTAAATAGATGAAGGAGGAATACCTCATGAAGAACCGTATCCTTGCCTTGCTGACCGTTGTGGCCCTGCTGCTGGCCGTATTGCCTGCGGCGCTGGCTGCTACGGTCACTGAGACCACCGTCACCGGCACGGGCACCGCCCAGGGCTTTGGCGGCGACGTAACGGTGAACCTGACGCTGAACAACGGCGAGATTACCATCGCGGAGATCATCGGCGATAGCGAAACCCAGGGCATCGGCAGCAAGATCGTGGAAGAATGGCCCCAGGCTTTTGTAGAAGCCAACGGCATTGTGGACACCTATACGGGCGCTACCTTCGCGTTTGTCACCCGCGCCGCGGTCATCGAGGCTGCCCGCGCCGCTTTGACGGATGCCGGTGTGAACCCCGATGATTATATGCGGGAAGCCGCTGAGGAAGCCGCCGAGGATGTGACCCTGGACGCCGACATCGTGATCGTCGGCGCGGGCGGCGCGGGCATGACCGCCGCCATCACCGCCGCTGACGCGGGCAAGACCGTGGTGATCCTGGAAAGCCAGCCCGCCGTGGGCGGCAACTCCGTCAAGGCCACCGGCGGCATGAACGCCGCCAAAACCGTATATCAGGACGCAAACGCTTTCGGTGAATCCGCCGGTGTGGAAAAGACGCTGGCCGCCGCCGAAGCCTATGTCGATAACGAGGCCATCACTGCCCTGGCCGCCACGGTCAAGGAACAGTGGGATGCCTACCAGGCCAATCCCGAAGGATATTTCGATTCCACCGAGCTCTTTGCCCTGGATACCCTGATCGGCGGCAAAGGCTTGAACGATCCCGATCTGGTGAACACCCTGGTGGGTAACAGCGCCGAGGCCATTGATTGGCTGAGCACCATCAACATCGACCTGAACAATGTGGCCGCTTTCGGCGG
>JAFUDW010000125.1 GCA_017464225.1 Clostridia bacterium
GAATGCTGGCCACATACACCGGATGGATGATATAGGGCTCGCCGCTGAGGCGGCGCTGTCCGGCGTGCTTTTCCTCAGCGAAAGCATACGCCCGCTCCACCAGCTTCACATCGGCATTGGGATGATAATGGAGCAGCCGCGCGGTCATCTGCTCCAGCGACATACATTCATAGGCCGTAGCCATTCACATTTCACATCCTTGGATCATTCGGTACAGAGGATCGCTCAGGGGATCGCTCTTGCGCATGGGCAGCAGGCGGCAATCCCGGTCCACCAGCTCCATATGCTGCAGCACCCGCGCCATGGCCTCCCGGCGGGGCTGCCCGCGGTCCGGCTGCCCGTCCCGGCGCAGCGATACATAAAAGGCGCGCATCTCGTCCACCGTAAATTTTAACGCGTCCAGCCGCGCCTTGAGCGCAGCGGAGAGCGGCAGCGCCGTGATCATGGCCTCGGGATACAGCGCGCGCAGCCGCGCTGCCTCCCGGGGCGACAGCAGGCCGTCGCACAGCACGATCCTGCGGTAAGGCCCCAGGCGTTCCAGTCCGCCGCACAGCCATACGGCATTATACGCGCGGGGATCGTCGGCGGTGCCCACATCAAGGCTGGGATACAGCGCGGCGACAGCCGCTGCCGTTTCAGCCGTGCGGCACAGATACAGCGCGCCTTGATCGCCCTCAGGCGCGGGGAGCGCTTCCGTCCTTTCCACATCGCCGGAAATATCATTCATTCGGCAAAAATCGTCAAATTCCTGCAAAAGCGCCGCGCATTCGGCATTCTCATCGGCAGCAAACCTGGCCTGGGCGCTGCCCACGGCCTCAACGCGGCACTCCGCCGCGGTGCGTCCGCCGAAGGTATTGGCCACCGGCGTTGCCGCCAGATCGCACAGGCCGTGCAGCGTTCCCGCCCGCGCGCCCATGCGGAAGGCGATGGCGTCCATCAGCGCGCCATCCTGAGAGAGCGTCATTTTGAGATGCGCGCCTTCAGCGCCCACCGCCCGGGCCGATACCACATCGACGTCCCGGAGTAAAAAGATCGGCGCGGGATTGCCCATACCAAAGGGCTCCAAGCGGTTGATATCGTCAATGAGCGCCAGCGTGATATCGCTGAGCGGAAGCGCGCAATCGCAAGCCGTTTCAGGCATCAGCGTCCGGCCCTGCAGCTGGGCCTCCACCGCCTGGGACAGCCGTTCCCGGAAAACATCGATGTGTTCGGCGGCCATGGTAAGCCCAGCAGCCTGCTTATGACCGCCAAAACGGGTAAACAGATCTTCGCAGGAGGCCAGCGCCCGGTACAGATCGACGCCGCAAGCGCTCCGGGCGCTGCCCACGCATTGATCGCCGTCCCGGCTCAAGACCACGGTGGGATAGCCGTAACGCTCGGCCAGCCGTCCGGCGGCCAGGCCCACCACGCCGCTCTCCCAGCCCTCGCCCATCACCACGATGGCGCGGTATCTGACCAGGTCCATCCGCCTGACCTGGGCGTCGGCCTCCTCCAGAATGCGCTGCTCAATGTTTTTGCGCCGGGCGTTGAGCCCATCGGCCTGCTGGGCCAATTCCATGGCAGTGAGGGCGTCGGGCGCGGTGAGCAGCCGGACGGCGATCTGCGCCGTTTCCATGCGCCCGCAGGCGTTGATCCGCGGCGCCAGCTGAAAGGCAGCCTGGGTGCCGCTGACAGCCTCACCGCCCTTGATGCCCGCCACGCTGAGCAGCGCCCGCAGACCGGGCCGCAGGCTCATCTGCATGCGCCTGAGCCCCAGGGCGGCCAACGCCCGGTTTTCCTCCAGCAGCGGCACCATATCGGCAATGGTGGCCAGGGCGCACAGCTCCAGCGAGGGAAGCGTTTGGCGGCCTGTTAGGGCGCAGCTCAGCTTATAGGCCGTGCCGGCTCCGCACAGGAACGGGCAGGGATAATCGCCCAGCTGTGGATGCAGGATGGCGTCCGCCGGAGGCAGCTGGGCCGGGATGGTATGGTGATCGGTGATGATCACGCGCATTCCCAACTCCCGGGCCAGCGCCGCTTCCTCCGCCGATGTGATGCCGCAGTCCACGGTGATCAGCAGCTGATGCCCCTCAGCCAAGCGCCGCACGGCGCCGCAGTTCAGGCCGTAGCCCTCCTCCTTGCGGCTGGGGATATAGATATCGGCCTGCGCGCCCAGGCTTTTGAGCGTTTCCAGCAGGATCACGCTGGCGCATACGCCGTCGCAGTCGTAATCGCCGTAAACGGCAATGGCGTCGCCCTCATCAATGGCATGCCGAATGATGCGCACGGCCGCGCTCATATTTTCCATCAGGAAAGGATCGTGCAGCTGGCTCTCATCGGGATGCAGAAAAGCCTCCGCCTTTTCCGGGGTATCAATGCCCCGCGCCAGCAGCAGGCGTTCCAGGACAGGCGGCAGACCGGGCAGCGCGCCTTCGGCCGCGCAGGTAATCAACCGGTGCATAAATCTCCTGTACAGAAAAAGCATCAAAGCGTCCTTCCGCCAAGAAGAACGCTTTGATCGCTGTTTCGGTGTTTATTTTTTGCCGGTCAGAGCGGCCATACAGCCCAGCACCAGGCGCGGGAATACCAGCACCATCACAAAGCTGACCAGCGCCGATACGGCGATGATGCGGCCCAGGACGCCGTAAGCGGCGGCGCGGAAGGCCACCATCAGAACGACGCCCACCAGCAGCACGGCGCCGTAGAGGATGGACAGGAACTTGATCTTTTTGCCCGAAGCGTCCACGCAGGCGGCATATGCGCCGCGGCCGCGCTTGGTCTGTCCGGCCATTTCGCCAAACAGCGTCACCAGACCGTAGAGGAAAGCGATGAAGCAAATGACGATAGCGGTCATGGACAGCGAGGTCATCACCCAATTGACGCCCACAGAAATCAGCGAAGCCAGCAGGAAGAAGCATACGATCCAGGCCAGCACGGCCCAAGCGCCCGCCAGACCGCCGGCGCGGGCGATGAACACCAGGCACAGGCAGGTCAGCAGCGCCAGCACGGCGCAGCCGATGATCAGGATGTTCACAGCGCCGCTTTCAGCCTGCGCCGCCTGGCTGTCGGCCAGGGTGGCGTTGCCGGGCAGCACGCCCGAGCGCATGCAGGTCACCAGCAGGTAGGCGGTGGCGCTGTCAGACACGGTGAAGCTGAGCATATCGTTGTTCAGGGCGGACAGCGAGGCGTAAGCGGCGGGCTGGCCGTCCAGGCGCAGATACAGCATTGCGCCGCTGGTCTGGGCACGCAGATCGTTATAGGCCTTTACACCCTTGCTGTTGAACTGCACCTGCACCTGATAGGTGCTGGAGGAGGTGCTCAGATAGGTCTGCTTTACCTGCTCCGCGGTGAGCACGGGCTCGCCCATGGTGCCGTCGGAGGTGTTGTAGAGCACAAAGTCAAAGTCGCCCATGGGCGCCAGCACGGCGGCCAGCGTGGCGTTGTAGGCCGTTTCGGGCACCGAAACGGTAACGGCGCCGTTTTCGACCTTGGTATTGGCGTTTCCGGCCAGGGACTGGGCACGCTGGCCCATCACCTTGGCGGCCGCCTTCAGCGCGCCTGCGTCGGCGGAATCAAAGGTATACGTGTAGGCATAGCCGCCGCCCAGCTTGGCTTCGGGCCGGATGGCCTCCTGCCAGGTGGTATTCAGGGTGTTGGGGATAAAGGCCACCTGACGGTACAGCGCTTGCTGCTCGTCGCCGCTGTCGGTATGGATGGTCACGTACTCGGTGTTGCGGCCGAAAACGCCCAGGTAAAGCCCAGCCAGTGTGGCCACGCACAGCGCCGCCAAAACGACGATGCTGACGGCCTTTTTCGCGGTAGTGTTCTTCATAGAAAAGGTTGCTCCTTTCAAGTATAAAAGCCAATTGCTATTATAGCGCGATCCGGCAAAATTTACAACCTGCGAATATCAATGCCTTCAAAATGCAGGCTTTGGCAGCTTTGCCGACTGAGCAGGCGGGAAATCACCCGCTCTGTGTATCTGTTTTGCAGGTCTTTCAGCGACAGATTGGTGGAAAGCACCGTGCAAAGCCCAGCTGTCTGCCGCTCGTTCAGGATGTTGAACAGCTCCTCCACCGTCACGTTTTCGATCAGCGGTTCGGTGCCCAAATCGTCGATCAGCAGCAGGTCGGTCTCAAACAGCGCGTCCATTTCCTCCTGTTCCCGGGAGAAGATGGCCTTGCGGGCCGTGCGGATCAGCTGGTTGGCCGTGACGCACAGCGACGCCACGCCGCGCTCCCGCGCCCGTTCGTGAATGCAGCGCAGCAGGAAGGTTTTGCCAAGGCCGCTCCCGCCATAAAACAGCAGCGTTTTTTTGTCCGGATGGGGCAAGGCGTCGGCATAGGCCTGGCAGTAATCCCGGAATACCCCCATCTGCTCCCGCTGGGTGCGGCCTTTTTTATCCACCGGACCGTCCTCCGGAAACACAGACAGGTCAAAATGCGCAAAATCCTGCCGGTTTTCAAATCCGCCTTCCTTTTCCAGCAGCTCGGCGTACAGCGCTTTGGCGCAGTCGCAGAGGGATTTTTTGCCCTCGCCGCAATAGCCGGTATCCTCGCACAGGGCGCAGGTGAACACGGGATCCAGATAATCCTCGGGAAAGCCGCTTTGCGTCAGCAGCGCCTTGATATCGGCGTTCCATTTTTCCACCCGCCCGGTCAGATCGGCCTCCGCCGGAGCGGCGAAGGCGGTATAGACGCTTTTCATAACGGCTTCCCGACGGGCGTCCATCAGGCGGCCGATCTCCGGGCATTTTGCGATCGCTTCCCGTCGGCGCCGCTCCTCCTCGTTTTCATTGTGGCGGCGGCGCTCGGCCAGCGCGTTCAAAACCTGCTGAAAAATCTGATTGTTCATGCGTCGTGTATCCTCTTTTTACAGGTCGTCCGTGCGGTTTTCCAGTTCTTCCTCTGTATATCTGCGCTGTTCATACTGCTGGGCGGATACCTTTTTATCCTTCGCAGGTGCGGCGTGGGCCGCGGCCTGGGCAGGCGTGGTCACACCGTTTTGCCGCCAGCTTTCCAGGATCTTATCCATGTAGGGCATTTTGCGGGCCGCGCCGCGGGCCTGGGAAGCCGCCAGCAGCAGCATTTCATCGGAAAAGCCCCACTCCTTCCATTTGCGGTACAGGGTCCGATCGCCCACGGTGGGCGTGCCCCGGTGGCCGCTCTTTTCAAAGATGGGCGCCAGGGCGGCGTTGAGCCGATGGGCTTCCTCAAAATAGGATCGCGCGGCCTCCAGCGTGGTGATGCCCTGGCCGCGCAGACGCTCCAGGATGATTTCGGTTTTTTCCAGATCGCCGCCCGCCCGATAGGTTTCATCGGCGGCCAGCTGTACGATTTGGGGATCGAACTGGCCGCAGAGCCGGGCATAGGCTTTGCGCACCATATCGGTGGCCGTGCGGAAGCCCAGGGAATGCGCAAATTTCTGGACAGCCTGGTTTTCGGCCTTCTCCGTTTGGAGCTGCCTCGCCACGTCGCCGCCGGAGCGGGAAGACTGCCCGCCGGAGCGCTCCCGCATGCCCTTCAATATCCCGTCCAGATAGGCGAAGGTGGGCTCTCCCTTGGTGGTTTCGGCACAGGCGGCGATGACGGCTTCCTGGGTATAGCCCCAATCCTCCGTCCATTTGCGGTAGAGATCCAGCTCGTTCTGGCTGGGGGTACGGCGGCGGCCCAGCTGGCGCAGCACGGCCCGGGCGCCGTCCTGCAAGGCGCGGCTGTGGGAAAAATAGCTTTCGGCGTCCTCGGCGGTCTGCACATGCTCCTCGCTCATGCGCACGGCCTCGGCCTGGGCCGATCGGAAGGAAAACTGCACGCCCCGGGTGGCCTTCATATGGGACAAGAGCATCAGCACGGTCTCCTGGGGCAGATTCATGTCCTGCACCCATTCCCAGCACAGGGCGATATCGGCAGGGCGCACCTTCCGGTCGCTGCCAAACAGCGCGTAAACGTCCTCGGAAAAGGCCACGTATCCGGCGTCAGCCTCCATGGCCGTTTCGCCGGACTGGGCCAGCTGCGCTGCGCCGCGGAACAGGTATTCCGGCGGATTGTCGCTGACGCGGCTCACCAGGCGGCGGCGCTCCCAATAGCGGAGAGCGGCCTCCGCCTCCGCCGTTTCGATGCCCAGTTCCCGGGCCATCTCCTCCAGCCCCATATCGGGCTGAGAATGCTGGCTCAGATACAGGCCGTAAATATAGACCTTTACATAGTCTCCCTTAGCGCCCGGCAGATACTCCTGAATGAACAGGTGATCCAGGGGCATGGCGCCAAAGCGGAGCATGCTTTCATCCTGCTTGAACATAATCCCTCTACTTTTTCTTTTCGTATTCATGCAGCGCCAGCGCGCGGCGCACAGCAGCAGCTATCCGGTCTGAAAGGTCTGGCGCGTCCCCCGGCGCTTCGGACAGAAGCACATGCAGGAAAAATTCCCGGGTGCCGGTATTGCCGGTCACCGGAGAATGGGTCACATCCGCTGCCCTGGCATAGGGCAAGGCGTTCACATCCCGGATCAGATCGCTGAGCACGCCTTCATAGGCGTCGTCCGGCAGCACGCCCGTACGCCTTGCCTCCTTATCCCCCGTTTCAAACAGCGGCTTCACCAGGCAGATCAGTTCGCCTTCCCGGTGCAGCGCGTCGGCAAAGGAAGGGATGCCCAGCCGCAGCGACAGATAGCTCAGGTCCACCGTACCCAGCGTGGGCCGGGGAGAAAGCGACAGCAGCTTTTCATCGGAAATATTGGTGCGCTCCAGGTTGACCACGCGGGGATCCTGACGCAGCGAGCCCATGAGCTGGCCAAAGCCAACGTCCACGGCGTATACCAGCGCCGCCCCGGCCTTTAACAGGCAATGAGTAAAGCCGCCGGTGGAAGCCCCGGCGTCGATGCACACCCGCTGGCGCACATCGATGTCAAAATCCCGCAGCGCGCCTTCCAATTTAAGTCCGCCTTTGGAGATATAGGGCAGCTCGCGGCCTTTCACGCGCAGCGGCACGTCAAAGGGCACCTGCTGGCCGGCGCTGGATATCCGCTGCCCCTCAGCGTACACCTCTCCCGCCAGGATGGCCGCCCGAGCCTGCTTTTCATCGGAAAACAGCCCTTCCTCCAGCAGCCGGTCAAGGATCTTTCTTTTCTTCGGCATTGCGTTCCTTCCTGTGGGGCACCAGCCCCGAAAAAATGGTGCGCTCCTGATCGCTGGTCACGTGGATCTCGCCGCCGTATTTTTCCAGCGTGCCGCGCACGATGTACAGCCCCATGCCGCGGCCTTCGCCATGGCTGGATACGTTGGGCTCAAAGATGCGCTTCATGGTCTCGGCCGGGATGGCGGGGCCGTTGTTGGCCACCGAAAAAGCGAAGCCGTGGGTATCCTCGTGCAGCATGATGCGCAGGCTGCTGTTGGCTGTGTTTTCCAAGGCGTCCATGGCGTTGTCGATCAGATTGGAAAGGATGCGGCAGAATTCCCAGGTGGGCATGCTCAGGTCTTTCCAGCTGCCCGCCGTGTCCACCTCGGTGAGGATGCCCGCGTTTTCGCAGGCCGCCAGCTTGGCGCGAAGCAGGGCGTTGATGGCCGGGCTGTCCGTGCGCAGCGCTTTTGACACGCTCTGCATATCGCCGTATATGCGCTCAATGTAGTCCCCCGCTTCTTTATATTCTTCCATTTCGATCAGCGAGTACACCACCTGCAGGTGGTTGAGAAAATCATGCCGCTGGGCGCGCAGGGCGCGGTTGAGCTCGTCCATCTGGCCCACCATATCGCCCAGGGCGTCGGCCTCCTCGCTCTTGCGGCGGGCGGCAATGGCCTCCCGGATATCCAGCGCCGCGCCGAGCGATACCAGCGCCGCCACCAGGAAGGTAAAGATATCCTGAATATCGTGGGTGTTGTTCACCATCAGCATGACGGCCAGCGCCCATACCGCCGCGATCTGCACGGCGTTGATCACGATGGAATAGATGGCCGAGCGGCGGACGTCCACTTTTTCGCCGGAATAAGGGATCTTCATGCCTGGGCCTGCCTTTCCCGCTTGTCCACGATACGCATATCCGACCGCGGCAGGGTGGTCATCAGCGTGGCGTACATATCCTCGGCATCCTCGCACCACCAGTCCCGGGGCGCCAGCAGCGTGACGCCCTCGTCGGGCAGGTTCATGTATACCGGCACCTGACCGGGCTGGCGCTGGAGCACCGTTTTGACCTCCTCCATCTGTTCGCGCTTCATGCGCAGGTAAAGCTTTACCGGGCTGCGGCGGGCGCGCTCCACGTCGGGGATATCGGGCTCGGGGGCGGGCAGGGGCCTGAGCGGCTCGGCCACGTCCACCAGCAGCTTGGTATCCTCATCCTCCCGCACGCTGAGACGCCCTGTGAGCAGCACCGGCGTATCCTGCTGCATGACGCTGTGGTAGCGGTCGTATATCTTGGGGAACAGCAGGCATTCAATTTGCCCGGTCAGGTCCTCCAGCGTGGCGAAGCCCATCATGCTGCCCTTTTTGGTGGCCTTGGCATGGGTCTCGGTCAGGATGCCGCCCATGGTGACCAATTTGCCGTCCTCATCAAGACCGCCGTCGGGCCGCTCCTTGAGCTCCAGCACCCAGTTGGTATTCACCGGCAGCTTTTCAAGGTCGCTCCGGAACTCATCCAGCGGATGGCCCGATACGTATACGCCGGTCATTTCCTTTTCCATTTCCAGCAGCTGCCTGTGGGGGTATTCGCCCACATCGGGGTACACGTCGTCATGCATCAGCTCCGCCGTTGGCTGACCGATGTCAAACAGGCTGATCTGCCCGGCCACGTTCTGCTTCCGCTTGTTGGCGTTGGCCTCCATGGCCTGCAGGTATACCCGCATGCACTGCAGGCGGGTCGCGCCCATATTGTCAAAGCAGCCCGCCATGATCAGGCTTTCCACACAGCGCTTGTTGACCTGCTCGCTGTCAACGCGGCGGCAGAAGTCAAACACGTCCCGGTATGGCCCGGTGAGCGTGCGCTCCCGGACGATGGCGTCCACGGCGGCGTTGCCCACGTTTTTAACGCCGCTCATGCCCATGCGCACGCATTTGACGCCCGCGTCGTTGGTTTCCACCGTAAACCGGCGGTCGGATCTGTTGACGCTGGGCGGCAGCACCGGAATACCGCGATCCCGGCAATACTGGATATAGCCCGCCACCTTGGGGGCGTTGCCCACCACGCTGTTCATCATGGCAGCCATGAACTCGGTGGGATAATAGTATTTGAGCCAGGCGGTCTGCACGGCCACCACGGCGTAGCAGGCGGCGTGGGCCTTATTGAAGGCATAGCTGGCAAAGGCCGTCATTTCGTCAAAGATATGCTCGGCCACGGCGGCGTCCACGCCCCGGTTGATGGCGCCGGGCACGTTCTCCTCCGGAGAGCCGTACACAAAGTTCTTGCGCTCCTTGGCCATCACGTCATGCTTTTTCTTGGCCATGGCGCGGCGCACCAGATCGCTGCGGCCATAGCTGTAGCCCGCCAGATCGCGGACGATCTGCATCACCTGTTCCTGGTATACCATGCAGCCGTAGGTCACGTCCAGGATGGGCTTGAGCTGGGGCGTTTCGTAATGCACGCTGTTTGGATCGCGCTTGCCGGCGATATAGCGGGGAATAGACTCCATGGGCCCCGGACGGTACAGGCTGATGGCGGCGATGATATCCTCAAAGTTGGCGGGCTGCATGCTGGTCAGGAAGCTGCGCATGCCGCCGCCTTCCAGCTGGAACACGCCGTCGGTATCGCCCCGGCTGATCATGGCGTAGATCTCGGGATCATGCAGCGGGATATCCGCGGGCTTCATATCGACGCCCTGGGAACGCATCAGATCCAGCGTATCCCGGATCACCGTCAGCGTGCGCAGGCCCAGAAAGTCCATTTTGAGCAGGCCCAGCTTTTCGATGATGCCCATGGGAAACTGGGTGGTGACCACGTCGTCGTTGGTCTGCAGGGGCACGAAGTTCACCGCCGGCTCGCCGGTGATCAGCACGCCCGCGGCATGGGTGCTGGCATGGCGTGGCATGCCCTCCAGCCGCAGCGAAAGATCGATCAGGCGCTTGATGCGCGGATCGCTCTCGGTCTTTTCCCGAAGCTCGGCGCTGATGGTCAGCGCCTTTTCCAATGTCATGCCCAGATCGGCGGGCACCAGCTTGGCGATCTGGTCGGTTTCGCCGTAGCTGTAGCCCAGCACGCGGCCCACGTCCCGGATCACGCCCTTGGCCGCCATGGTGCCGAAGGTGATGATCTGGCATACGTGATCCTGGCCGTACTTGCGGGCCACGTAGTTGATCACCTCCTGCCGCCGCTCGTAGCAGAAGTCCATGTCGATATCGGGCATGCTCACGCGCTCGGGATTCAAAAAGCGCTCAAAGGTCAGGTTGTACTGGATGGGATCCAGCTGTGTGATGTTCAGACAGTAGGCCACGATGCTGGCCGCGCCGCTGCCGCGCCCCGGGCCCACCATGATGCCGTTATCCTTGGCGAATTTGACAAAATCCCATACGATCAAAAAATAATCCACATAGCCCATCTGGCTGATGACGCCCAGCTCGTATTCCATGCGGTCGCGGGCGGTCTGATCGTTGGCGGGATAGCGCTCGGCCAGCCCCTTTTCCACCAGCTTGCGCAAAAGGGAGTCGCTGGTTTCACCCTCAGGCACGGGAAAATGCGGCAAATGCACCGTTTTAAAGTCAAAATCCACCCGGCAGCGCTTGGCGATCTCCTCGGTGCGGTATATCGCGTCCTCGTGACCGGGAAACAGCGCCAGCATTTCCTTTTCATCCTTGACGTAGAGCTGGTCGCTGCCCATGCGCATGCGGTCGGGCTCGTCCACCGTTTTACCGGTCTGGATGCAGAGCAGGATATCCTGAGCCTCGGCATCCTCCCGGGTCAGGAAATGGCAGTCGTTGGTGGCCACCAGCGGGATGCCGGTACGCTCGCTCATATCGATGATGCGCGGGATGATGCGCTTTTCATCGGCGATGCCGTGATCCTGGATCTCCAGGAAGAAATTGCCCTTGCCGAACACCGCCTCCATTTCCCGGGCGTATTTTTCGGCCTCGGCGATGCGGCCGTCCAGCAGCAGCTTGTTAAAATCGCCGCTCAGGCAGGCCGTCATGCAGATCAGGCCCTCGTGATGGGCCTTCAGCAGCTCATAATCGATGCGGGGACGGTAGTAGAAGCCCCGGGTGAAGGCTTCGCTGTCCAGATACATCAGGTTTTTATAGCCGATCTCGTTTTCGCAGAGCAGAATCAGATGGCTGTACTCGCGCTTGGCATAGATCTTTTCATCCATGTTCTGGCACAGATAAAACTCGCAGCCGATCACGGGATGGATGCCCTCAGCCTTGCATGCCTGATAAAAATCGATAACGCCGTACAGCACGCCGTGGTCGGTGATGGCGCAGGCGTCCATGCCCAGGGCTTTCAAGCGCTTGGGCAGCTCTTTGATGCGGCAGGCGCCGTCCAGCAGGCTGTATTCGGTGTGCAAATGCAGATGCGCAAAGGCCATGGGCAAACCTCCCTATGATAATTCTTCTGTATTATATCACAGCATTGCCAAATGTTCCAGCGCTGTGCAGAGCAAAAACGCCAGCATTGCCCGCAGCAGGGCAATTTTCATGAGCGCTGGCAGGGAGAGGCCGCTCTTTTGCCAAAATGCGGCGTTTTGCAGCAGGATGGAAAGGCCGGTGAAGCCCGTGAAACCGGCAAGCAGCGGCAGCGGCGCGGAAAGCGCGGTCAGCGCCTTCATGCCCGACGTGATCTCCAGGAGGCTTTGCAGCGATGCAAGCATTCCGGGCGGCAGTCCGGGCAGGGCGCAGCCGAGCATGCGGGCGCCCACCGCCCCAAGCGACGCGCAGGCCGCCGCGCCAAGCATGGCCTGGGCGCTTTGGGTCAGGGCGTCGGGCACGGTCAAGGAAGGCAGCTTGATTTTGTCTCGATGCCCGCCGCGAAAAAAGCAGCCCGCCAGCATCGCCGCGCCCAGATGCGACGCCAGCAGGAGGCGGCCTTTCCGGGGATCGCCCAGCCACGCGCTCAGCGTGTACAGAAAAAACATGGGGCTCATATTCCCTGTGCGAGCGGCGATCTTCCGGGCGGCGGACGGAGGCAGGCCGGCGTCCCGGAACAACCGGGCGCCCGTGGGCGAGCCGCCGGGCAGCGCCAGGACGGTCAGCAGGGAAAGGGGCAGCGTCCGCCCGGCCGTGATCAGCAGCGCGCAGGCCGAAAAGGGCAGGAGCCCCGGCAGCACGGAGATAGAAAAATCCCCCAGCGCCTGCAGCGCCGCCGCCGCGGCCTGCCGGGGAAAAACCAGCATGGCGCCCATGAGCGCGCCTGCCAGCGCCGGGATGATCCAGGAAAAGCCCATCATGTTTTACTCCTTTTCACTTTTCATTTTGGCGATATTCTATTATAATGGTGCAAAAGGAGGCTTATGAGGATCGGCTATGCGGATACTTGCGCTTTTGCTTTCGCTGATATTGCCGCTTTCCGGCGGAGCCATGGGGTTTACCGCCTTTGTGGAGAGCAGCGAGTTTTTCTCCGTCGCCGCGCTGGACGGGATGAACAGCCTGTTGGCTGAAAGCGGGCTGATCCTGTTATCGGAGGGATATGACCTGACGCTGGGGAGAGAGCTGCTCCTGTGGGCCAGGGACGGCGTTATGGCCAGCGGTTCCGCCGCGGCAATGCTTGAAAGCATCGCCATGGAGGGGTCGGCCCTGGACATGGCCGCCACGCTGGGAGAGGCGCTGGCCGAATTTGAGGCCGAACGGCAGGACGCCGTTGACCTGCAGGAAGCCGGAACAGCTCGGAAATACCTGCGCTACGTGGTGGACGATGAAGCCTGGATGGAAAACCGGGAGCAGCTGGCGACGCTTTTGCGCCTGCCGGCGCTGGCCCGATCGGAGATCGCGGGCAAGGCCACCTTCCGGCGGTACTTTGACCGGGAGGGGCAGGAATTCGGCGCATATTTTTACACCGAAAAGCTGCTGCTGGACGGTGTGACCCGGGAGGTGCGGCTGGAATATGGCTTCCAGCCGCAAAAGGGCCTGTACCTGGCGTTCCGATGCCCGGACAGCAAAGGGAAAACGAATACGCGCATCTCGGCGCACGCCAAATGGAACGGTGAAGGCTGGACGGTCAGCGGCGAGGTCCGCGCCGCCGACGGCACGTATACCGCCCAGGGAAAGACCAACAGCAGCCTGACGCTGAACGCTTCCCGCAAAGAAGGCGGCGTCACGCGGACCCACAGCCTGACGCTATGGCCGGGAGATAGCGCCGCGGACTTTGAATATGTAAACGATAAAACGCTGATCCTGACTGGAACGGTGTATTATGCGCCCGCCGAGCTCGCCGAGCGGGAAATGCCCGCGACAATCGGCGCCATCGAGGACGTTTCCGCCGCCCTAACCAAGCCGCTGCTGCGCGTACTTCGGCAGGCCGCTCCCGATAGCTGGCAGCAGATCCTGCACGGGCTGTCGTCCAGCGTATGGATCGATGCGCAAAAGGAGGAAGAAAACCCATGAAAAATTGGCTGAGCCTTTGCCTTTGTCTTTTGTTTTTATTCCCAACGGGCGGCTTTGCCGAGGACACGAGCCAAACGCCCATCGCAGCGCTGATGGCCCGGCAGGTCAGCGGGAACAGCACGCTGCGCGCCCAGCTGACGGCGGAGTTTTCCGAGGCCGCGCCTTCCTTTATTGACGGCGGGCTATGGGAAACCCTCCGCGCCGCCGCGGCGGATACCGCCATTGAGACGGCCTATATTTTCAGCCGCGCGGGTGAAACGCTGGGCAACTCCCAGGCCACAGCCACGCTGAAACGCGGCGATCAGGCGTTATCCGTCCTGCGGCTCAGCGGCCGGGGAGAGAGCTGGCAGCTTTGGGGCGACGCCCTGGGCGACACCCTGGTGACGTTTTCTCGGGATACCAGCCTGCTGTTCCGCGACCGTTACCTGACGCTGACGGGCTGGGGAAACGTGCTGCTGCGCGGGCTGGGATCCCTTTCCGCCCATTGGACGCCCTCGCAGGAAGGGCAATGGCCTGCGCTGTACCGATTTTTTGCCGAGGCGTTCACCGAAACCGACGCTTGGAAGGAACAGGCGGGCAGCCTGCTGGAAAAGTATACCGACCAAATCTCCGCCTGGATGCAGGAGAATACCAAGCTCTACCTGATTCGGGATACCTCCGGCGGCATGGGCACCCAATCCGAGATCAGCCTGGAGGGTGAAGCCCTGGCGCAGGAAGCGCTGGCGCTGCTGGATATGTTCTATCATGACAGCGCTCTGCAGGCGCTGCTGCGCAGCGAAATGACCGGGGAGGAGGCCCGCGCATACCTGGAGCCCGGCATGATCCTGCTTTACGAGCAGACGCTGCGGCGCATGGAGCTGCCCGGCAAAATGGTTTTCTCCCGCCTGTACGGCGGCGACGGCAGTCTGGAGAAAGCCACGCTGCGCCTGCCCCTGGCGGACGGCGCCGTGCTGAACTGGGAGCAGACCGGGGCAGCCGATACGTACAGCCTTGAAAAGGGGAATTTAACGCTGAGCGTGGGCGTGGACGCCGGGACCGATACGGGCTGGCAGGGCGAATTTGCCCTGACGCAAGGCGCGGATACATTGTCGGGCCGGTACCAGTTGTTTGCCAGCATGGAGCCGGTATATGAGGATGAAAACGAAAACGGGCGTCAGCGGCGGCAAAACGGCGTGATCACGCTGCTGATCACGCTGTCAAACGATCGCTTCGCCGCGCAGACGGTGACCGCGACGGTCACAGCCTGGGCCGGCCTTGAAAACGATCAGCCCGCTCATTGGAACATCGATCTGGAATGGCAGGAAGCCGATACCGGCGCTTACGCCCATATCGCCCTCAAGACCCGCACGGGCGCGGCAGTGCAGCAGGCGGAGGCGGCGGGCGAGCCGCTTTCCTGGGAGCAGGCGGACGCTGACACCCGGGCGGCGCTGCTGAACGGCGCGCTTTCATACCTGCGGGAGCTGCTGCTGCCCGCGAAAGAATAAACGGAAAAACAGGAGAGGATATTCATGAAAAGGCTGTTGGCAATTGCGCTTTCACTGCTTTTGCTGGTAACCTGCCCGGCCATGGCCGCGCCAGGCCGCGAAGGGCAGACCGCGCTTTGGCTGCGGCGGGAGGACAGCGCGCCCCTGTGTCTTTTGAAGATCATTTATGGCGCGGACGGCGCGACGGCGCTTTCCGATCTGATCCCGGGCACCGCGCTTCACAGGGCAGTTCCGGAGGCGGCAAACGGCGAGGGAGAGACGCCATACGAGGACGGCATTCAGCGGATCAGAACGCTTTCCCGGCCTTATGTGCGGGAAGTCGCCGATTTTGTGGAACAGGTACAGCAGGGCGTGACCTTTTCGGAGGATTACAGCGCCATGTCCATCCAGGTGACCGCGCAACAGCTGAATGGCCTGGCGCAAAGGCTGGCCGAACTGCTGCGGGCGGACGGCGCGCTGGCCGATTGGCTGGAGGAGCGGCTGCAGCGTCTGGACGCCCGTCTGACCGCGCCCAGGGAATATACCGGCCGGGATCTGCTGCGCGCTCTTGCAAACGCCATGGAGCGCGGACAGGCGGATGACGAACGGGTGCTCGCCGTCCTCCGCACCCAGAGTCGGGAGAACGGCGCGGGCACGGTGGAATTCTGCGTTTCCCAGCGGACGCTGTTCGCTTATGACACCTCCGAGGAGGGCAAAACGCTGACGCTGCTGCCGGGCAGTGCGCTAGAAATCAGCATGCAGGTCACGCCAAAGGACGAGACCGATGGCGATCTGGCCGAAGGATCGGCTGATATCGACATCGCGCTCTTGGGAAGGCATATTGCCCTGTCCCTTGAGCGCGATGAAACCGCGGCGTCTTTGCCCGAGGATATGGAAGTATTGAATGGCGACGCCCTGTCGCCGGAGGATATCGTCCGGCTTCTCCGGGAGGCCTGGAGCAACCGAAATCTGGCGTTTTGACGCGGGCGGTCTGGACGCCAATACATGCCACGGGGTGGAATGCGATAAGGGCCTCCGCGTCCGGGAGGCCCTGGAATCACTGTCTCTCTGGCAGGAGCTCGAGGACTAAGCCCTCGAATGTTCCCCGCCCCCTATACATTTTTCGACCGACAAGCGCTTTCACACCCTCACTCGTCCGCCTCGTGGGCCTCGGCGCCGTTAGCCAGGGCTTTCGCGTACTTTTCGCTCATGAGATCGATGGAATAGAGATACTTTTCGCCGTTGATCTCGGCAAAACACTCCCGGATATCCTGATACAGTTCATCCTCCTTCATCTGGCGGATGATCATCTCCATGCGCTCACGATCCAGAAAGAAGGGTTGGCGCGCGAAATAGTACACCGGCGTAGGCGTGGGAAAAGCCTTGCAGTTGAAGCGCACCAATTCAGCCACGGTGCGGGCGTCATCCTTTTCCAGGGTGAGCATGGCGATCTTGGCGTAGTTATTGGCCATCACTTCGTCAGAATAGAAATAAACGTCCTTTTTGCCTTCCACCGTGCGGATATCGGCGCAGCTTTCATCGGCCTGCATTTCAGCGATCAGCGCTTCCGCGTCGCCTTCCTCTTCCCGGGCGATCAGCTGTTTAGGCGTGATCAGCGCCGAGCGAGCGCGCTCGCGGATGAAATCGGCCAGCAGCTGGGCTTTGGTTTTTTCGGGCTCAGGCGGCAATTCAGGCTCGAGCGGGGAAGGCGGAAAGGGATCGTCCACATCGGGCAGCGACTGCATAAAATCGATCATATCGGGCTTTTCGCCCTGGATGACCCGCATGGCCTGATCTTCCATTTCATTCTTTTCCAGTTTGGGATTATCCAGCGCTTTATTGACCGCCGGATCCAGCGCGTCGCTGAAATGATCGGGGATCTCGCTGGGCTTGAGCTCCACTTCCTTGGAAAAACCGGGCTTGCGGCGTCCAAACAATGCCATGGCTATTCCTCCTTGCGGTTTGATTTCCGCTTATATAATTCTGCGTCAAGCAAAATGCTCCTGCGCGATGAAGCCGCGCAGGAGCATCTTTTTACAATGCGTTCATGATCGGATCGATCAGATCAGGCCCAGCTCCTCCAGCTTATCGGCGCAGTCGGCCAGATCAAACTTCTCCAGCGTGGCGCGGGTGGGGATACCGGTTTCCTTGTCCCAGCCCATGGCCTCATACCACATATCCAGGCTCTTTTCCCAGTCCTCGCGGTCCAGCTTCACGGTGCCTTCCTCGAAGGGCTTGAAGTCCGGCTCCTTATCGAAGACCCATTCGGACACCTGATCGTGATCCTTGCGCAGGTTGGTGCTGCCCAGGTTCAGCTTGAAGCTGACGGCGGTGATGACGCGCAGCAGCTGGCTGATGCGCTCGGAATCCTTTTCCTGATCCTCGCGGGTGTAATCGATACCCAGCACGGCGGTCATATACTTGGCGTCCAGATCCAGGTCGCCGATGTAATTGCGCTTTTTGCTGGTGGCGATGGTCATGGGATACATCCAGTTGCACAGGGTGGCGCTGTCGTGCCACTGCTTGCCGATGAAGGCCCACTTGGCCAGCTTGATCTTGTTCTC
>JAFUDW010000126.1 GCA_017464225.1 Clostridia bacterium
ACGGCTCCGGCGAATGATGGCGGAACTGAAAAGCGAGATTGGGCTGGACGAATTGGAAAAAGAAGCGGCGGAGGTCAAGCGGGAGACCCAGCAGATCAGGCAAGAGCTTGATGTGACAGGTGAAATGAAGGATGCTGCGGATACGCTCCGCAGGAACCTGAAAGAAGCGAAGCAATCCACAGAAGGACAATAAGGGAGGCGACATCATGCGTTTGGGAACAACGGAAATCATCCTGATCCTGGTACTGGCACTGGTGCTGTTTGGCGGTGGAAAGCTGGCAGGGGTCGGCAAAGCCCTGGGTAAAAGCATCAAAGATTTCAAAAATGAAGTCAAGGAAGACGCGAAGAACGAAGCCCCTGAAGGAGAGAACAAGGCGTGAAGGATCGCCGGGAGGATCAGGCGCTGCCGCTGATGGGCCATCTGCTGGCGTTCAGGAAAACGCTGATTGTGTCCATCGGCGCGGTGGTTGCGGCCTTTTTCCTGGTCTATGCCTTGGCCGCTGATCCGCTGATGGCCTGGATCGTTCAGCCCATTCAGCGTCGGGGAATCGAAATCATCTACACGGCGCTGTCAGAAGCCCTGGTGACCAAATTCAAGGTAGCGTTGATCGCCGCCTGCGTTCTGGCCAGCCCGGTGGTGATCGGCCAGGTATGGGCCTTTGTGAAGCCCGCCTTATATGAAGGAGAAAAACGAAAAGCCCGAATCCTGTTCTGGATTGCGGTGCTGCTGTTCCTGCTGGGCGTTTCCTTCTGTTACTTTGCCATCTACACGCTGGCAATCGATTTTTTCCTGGTGCAGGGAGAGAACCTGGCTTCGCCTATGCTGTCCATCGACAAATATGTCAGCTTCATGTTCGGGTTCATCGTGCCCTTTGGCGTGGCGTTCCTGCTGCCCGTGGCGCTGTATGTGACAACAAAAGCGGGGCTGACGAATCACAGGATGCTGGCCTCCAAGCGGAAGTTTGTATTGTTGGGCATCTTTGTGATTGCCGCCATCCTGACCCCACCGGATGTCGTTTCCCAAGTGGCTTTGGGCGTTCCGCTGTATTTGCTGTATGAGATCAGCATTCAGGTAGCCCGTATGACCAAACCGCGTGACGCAATGCAGGCGTGAACGCATGACCCTGTTTCCCTTGTTTCGGCATATAACCGAAGCATTGAATCAATCATATTTCAAGGAGGTATCCCCATGAACAAAGTGTACGAATTCCTGAAAGACGCTGGCACCTACTACCTGGCCACTGTGGAAGGCGATCAGGCCAGGGTGCGTCCCTTCGGCACCGTGGATGTGTTTGAAGGCAAGCTGTACATCCAGACCGGCAAGGTAAAGGATGTGTCCAAGCAGATTCATGCCAATCCCAAGATCGAAATCTGCGCCTTCAAGGACGGCACCTGGCTGCGTGTTGCTGCCATCGCCTATGCCGATGACCGCATCGAGGCGCAGCAGCACATGCTTGACGCCTATCCCAACCTGCAGGGCATGTACAAAGCCGGTGACGGCAATACCGAAGTCTTCTATCTCCAGGATGCTAACGCTACCTTCTCCTCCTTTACTGCTGCTCCCGAAATTATCCAATTCTGATCCTATTCGTAAGGAACGGAGGAAATCTCCATGAAGAGAATCATCTGTGCATTATTGATCCTGGCTTGTATCACTTTTTCAGTATATGCTTCCGCGGAAGGCCCCGCCAGCGTATCTCATATCACTTCTGTAGCGGATGTGCCGCTAATCACGCTGAATAACGGCGTTCAGGTACCGCAGCTGGGCCTGGGCACGCAAATCCAGTCCCTGGAACGGGACAGCAGCGAGGCAGGCCGTGCGCTGCTGAACACCACTTCCCATGACGCGGTGGTGGCGGCTTTGCAGGCAGGCTATCGCCATTTGGACACCGCTCACGGCTATTACAACGAACGGGGCGTGGGCCAGGGCATCATCGACAGCGGCGTGCCCAGGGAGGAAATCTGGGTCACCAGCAAGCTCTGGCCCAGTGAATACGGCGAAGGTGTGACCATGGCTGCTATCGACGCCATGCTGGAAAGATTGCAGTTGGATTATCTGGACTGCATTTATCTCCATCACCCTGCCGGAGATTATGTAGGCGCGTGGAAGGACCTGGAGAAAGCCTACCGCCAGGGCAAGGTGCGGGCGCTGGGCATCAGCAATTTTGACAACTGGATGGACGCCTTCAACGCCATTGTGGAGGACATGGAAATCAAGCCGCAGATCATGCAGATCGAGGCCCATCCCTTCGCCCAGCGGCTGGAGACCCGTGCGCTGGCGGAGAAATACAATATCCAGGTGGAATGCTGGTATCCTCTGGGCCACGCCGATGACCGCTTGCTCAGCAACGACGTGCTGTCCGCGATTGCTCAGGCCCATGACAAGAGCGTGGTGCAGATCATCCTTCGCTGGCACATGCAGGAGGGTCTGGTGGCCGTGCCCGGTTCCACCAACCCGGCGCATATTCAGGAGAATATCAGCATTTTCGATTTTGAACTGACCGATGATGAAATGGCA
>JAFUDW010000127.1 GCA_017464225.1 Clostridia bacterium
ATGCCCGGTAGGCAAGGCTACCGCAGGGATACGGGCTGCTGCCGCGACAGGGTGGAGACACCCCAAGCAGGTATGAGCAGGCAATGTCGAAACAGCAAGGCGTTGTCTAATGCAGCTTCACTGCCCGGCGATGCTGAAGCTTGTACGGTAGCGGATTTTTCGTATGTTCGCCGTGCCGTCCTCCCGGACAGCGCGGCATATTTTATTATCAAAAAAAGGAGGGCCGTTATGGACAGTGGCACTACCAGCGCGGGCACGGACGCAGGACGAAGAAGCTTCGCGGTCACGCCCATACGGGCCGCCGCGTAATATGCGTTTGTGCCTTCCCTGGCCGAAAAACAAAACCGAGAAACGGAGGGAAGGAAAATGTCTGAAATCAACACCGCGTTCCTGACCACGGTGGAAAAGCTGTGGGAGGAAAAAAAATACAATACGCTGCGGGACGTGCTTTCCACCATGCAGCCGTCCCAGGTATCCGATCTGCTGTCTGAGCTGCCGGAAAACGCCCCGGCCATGCTGTTCCGCCTGATGCCCAAGGAGCTGGCCGCCGATACCTTTGTGGAAATGGAGTCCGATATGCAGGAGAAGCTGATCAAAAGCTTTTCCGATACCGAGCTCAAGGGCGTGCTGAATGAATTGTACATGGACGACGCCGTGGACCTGGTGGAGGAGATGCCCGCCAATGTGGTGCGCCGCATCCTGGCCCAGGCCGATCCCGAGATGCGCAAGAGCATCAACGAGCTTTTGAAGTATCCCGAGGACAGCGCCGGCAGCATCATGACCACCGAGTTTGTGGCCCTGCTGCCCCACCTGACGGCGGCCGACGCCATTACCTCCATCCGCCGCACCGGCATGGACAAGGAGACCGTCAATACCTGCTACGTCATTGACCAGCACCGCAAGCTGCTGGGCGTGGTCACGCTGCGCACCATCGTGATGGCCCAGGAAGAGCAGACCATGGAAGAGCTGATGGAGGAAAACGTGGTCTCCGTCGGCACCCTGGAGGATCAGGAAACCGTGGCGCGCATGTTCAGCGATTACAACCTGAACGTGCTGCCCGTGGTCGATCAGGAAGGGCGTCTGGTGGGTATCGTCACGGTTGACGACGCCATCGACGTTATGGAAGAGGAGGCCACCGAGGACATCAGCAAGATGGCCGCCATCACGCCCACCGATAAGCCCTACCTGAAAACATCGGTTTTCACCCTGTACAAAAGCCGCATTCCCTGGCTGCTGCTGCTGATGCTTTCGGCCACCTTTACCGGCATGATCATCACGCACTTTGAGGATACGCTCAGCTTTTCCATCGCCCTCACCGCCGCCATCCCCATGCTGATGGACACCGGCGGCAACTGCGGCAGTCAGGCGTCGGTCACCGTGATCCGCGCCCTCTCTTTGGGCGAACTGCACTTTACCGATCTGTTTAAGGTATGGTGGAAGGAAGCGCGGGTATCCATCATGTGCGGCGCTACCCTGGCGCTGGCCAACTTTGTCAAGCTTCTGGTGGTGGAGCGCGTGGCGCCCATGATCGCCGCCACCATTTGCCTCACGCTGTTCGCAGCCGTGGTCATCGCCAAATTTGTGGGCTGCACGCTGCCCATTCTGGCCGATAAGCTGGGCTTTGACCCGGCGGTGATGGCCAGCCCCTTCATCACCACCATCGTGGACGCGCTGAGCCTGCTGATCTTCTGCGGCTTCGCCGGGATCCTGCTCACGGGGACGATTGCATGACCCGGGACAAAAGCATCATCTTTCTGGATATTGACGGCACGCTGAGCTGGTACGGCGCCCCGCCCTGTGAGGCCGATATCGCCGCCCTCCGGCGGGCCCGGGCCGCCGGGCATATCGTGCTCATCAATACAGGCCGTTCCCGCGGCATCCTGCCCCCGGCCTTTGTGGGCGCAGATTATCTGGACGGTTATCTTTGCGGCTGCGGCACCACGCTGATCCTGAACGGCCGCGTGGTCTTTGACGACGCGCTGAGCAGGCCGCTGCTCAGGGATATCTCCGCGTTTTTCCTGAACGCGCCGGGGCGCTGCTGCCTGTTTGAGGCCTGGGAGGACGCCTATCTGATCCAGTGCCAGACCGATTTCAATCCCTGGCCCTCAGCGCCCATCATTCACCGCGCCGATGACTTTGAAACGCTGTATCCCCAGGCGCACATCACCAAGCTGACGGTATACGGCAATATTACCCCTGCCGAGTACGACCTGTACCGCGGGCGGCTGGAGCCTGTGGTGCAGACCAGCGGGCAATGGTACGAGGCCATCCTGCCCGGCCGCGGCAAGGGCGAGGGCATACGCCGCGCCTGCGATATGCTGGGCGTTTCCATCCAGAATACCATCGCCATCGGCGACAGCGATAACGATCTGGATATGTTCGCAGCCGCCGGCGCGGCCGTGGCCATGGAGGAAGCCAGCGCTTCCGCTCTGGCCGCCGCTCAATACAAAACCGGCAGATGCGGCCACGGCGGCGTGGCCCAGGCCGTGAACGCGCTGATCTTCGGCGAGGGAAGGCTCAGTACGCCGTAATTATTTTCTTGCGTGGTATCGTTTTAGGGGGGGAACGATAAGGGGCGCTGCCCCTTAAAAACCCTGCCAGGGAGGGAAGCCCCTCCCTGGACCCGCCAGTTGCGGATGTTACTTGCGTGCTCTTTCAAAC
>JAFUDW010000128.1 GCA_017464225.1 Clostridia bacterium
CTCGCCGGTGGTGCCGAAGGGGAACACGCCGTGAATGCCGTTCTCCGCCAGGTAATCCACCAGGCCGCGATAGGCCTTTTCGTTCAGCTTTCCCTGCTGATCCACGGGAGTAACAATGGGGACGACGATGCCTTTGGGGGTGAAGCTCATAGTCTTTCTCTCCTTTTCTTACGGCAGCCACGGCGTGGTGAGCGTGCCATCTTGATCAAAGGTCAAATCCTTTGGCGCGTCCAGCGCCGTAAGACCGGTATATTTGCCTGCCAGCACGTCGGCGTAATAGGCCTCGGACAGCATGACCTGGCCCACATGCAGGCTGTTTTGGATGCGGATGACGCGGGGATGCTCCTTGTCGATGCGGTTGCAGGTGCGGATGCAGAACTGAACAGCCTCTTTATCAGTGCTCAGCACGCAGGGCACCATGGCGGATTTGATCACCGTGCTGGTCATGCAGTTGGTATACATGGCGTCGGCGTCGATCTGATCAAAGATCCGCCGGGTGATGGCGCTGGCCAGGCCGACGCCCAGGGAATTGCCATGGCTTTCAGCCGTCAGATCCAGGAAGCATGTGCGCTGCACCTGCACGCCGCCTGTGGCATAGGGCGTGGAGAAGGTGCCGGTGATATTGGGATCCACGCCGGTGCCGCTGAAATTCTTGCCGATCCTGTCCACGATCAGCACATCGCCCTGCCCCACCAGGATGGAAGGCATGTTGGCGAAGGCGATCTTGAGCAGCTCGGGCTCGCGCTCCAGGATCCTTTCAGCGGGAATGGCTTCAAACATCAGCGTTTGATCGTAGGCGTTTTCCAGGCAGGGAATGGCGAACAGGATCTTGCCGGTGCCCAGCGTGACCTTGGCCATGGTGGGGATGTTTTTGGCAATGATATCCATGCCGTCGGAGTGCACCTGCTCCGCGCCCTTTTGCTTGCCCAAGCCCACGGTCATCATCTTGCAGGGGCCGCTCTCCACCGGGCCGCGGAAAGCGTTATGGGGCTTCAAGCGGCAGGACAGGATGACGCCGTCGGATTCGTAGGCGTTTTTATCCATATATACGGGCTTGCCCAGCTCGCTGTAGCCCAGCAGCACGGTTTCCATGGAGGACAGGATGGGACAGCCCATTTTTTCCTCGGTGATGCCGTAGCCGGCCAGCATTTCCCGCTGGCCCTCGGCGGTGGCTCCGCCGTGGCTGCCCATGGCGGGCACGATGAAGGGCTCCGCGCCGCGCGCTTTTACGCAGGCCGCCACCGACCGCGTGATCTCATCCACATTGCGAATGCCGCGGCTGCCCGCCGTGATGGCGATGCGCATGCCCGGTTTAATGCGTTCGCCCATGCCGGAGCGCCGGATCTCTTCAAAGATGGTTTTTTCAATATCCTCACGGTCAATATGCGCGTCCGGGAACTTCTGGGCCGCATGGAACATGGCCGGGAGCGGCACGTCCTTCAGCAGCCGTGAAACAGTTCCGTCGTTGCGTATCCTCAAGGATGATCACTCCTTTTTGCTTCGATGAAAGCTGGAATCGATATCCAGCTGGGAACGGTATTTGGCCACCGTGCGCCGGGACAGGGTGATGCCGCGCTTTTCCAGCTCCTCGGCGATGGCCCGGTCGGATATCCGGTCGTTGTTCCGGCATATTTCCCGGATGATCTCCGCCGCCCGCGCCGTGCTGGCGCCGCCGGAGATTTCCTTCTGGAAAAAGTAGCTGAGCGGGAATGTGCCCCGGGCGCAGTAAAGATACTTTCCCCGGATCGCGCGGTAAACGGTGGTCTCATGCACGCCGATCTCCCGGGCTGCCTCGTCGATGCGAAGCGGCACCAGGCTGTATTGTCCCAGGAAGAATGCCTGCTGCTCCCGCAGGATGATCCGGGCCACCTTTTCCATGGTGGACTGCCGCATCTCCACGGCGCGGATCAGCTGATCGGCCGAGGCTTGCATCCGCCGGGCGTAGGCCGCCTCTTCGCCCTGCAGGGTCTCAGACAGCCGCAGGAAATTGGCGTCCGGGCGGAACGAGGGATAATAATCGTTATGAAACTGAACGGTCAGACGCCCGTAGGCGTCCGCTTCCACGGAGAATTCCGGCATGATATACTGCACGGCCTCCGTCCAAAGCGAGCAGGGCGCGGGATTCAGGCTGCGGATGGTATCCACGCACTGGCGCACGCGGGTCAGCGTGGCTCCAGTCTCCCGGGTGATCTGGCGCAGATTGCCCTTGCCGATATCCAGCAGATGCATGCGGATCAGATCATAGCAAAGCGGATCGGCGTCATGCCGTGTACGGAGCTGGAGCTCCAGGCATTCCTCCACCGTGCGCGCGCCGATGCCGGCGGGCTCCAGCGATTGAAGGGCATCCAGCGCTTTTTGCGCGTCATCCAGCGAAACGCCGGCCTCGGCGGCAAACTCATCCAGCTTCTGGGTAAAGTAGCCCCGGGGCGACAGCTGATGAAGCATATGCTCGGCGATGCGCACCGTGGCGTCGTCCAGCCCGCTCAGATGAAGCTGCTGCTCCAAATCTTCCATGGCGGTATCCGCAGGAGCCGCTCTGTCCGAGCCGTCGTAATCTCCCCGGCCGCCGCGAAATCGGGTTTTGACCTGCATGGCATAATCCTGGGCGGACTTCTGCGGCGGCACATACTCCAGCGCCGGGTTTTCCTGCACTGCGCGCAGCATGTACTCGCTGAGCCCATCCAGATCCAGGGAAAGGAGGTGAATGATGGTTTGCAGGCCCTGCGACAGCCTTTGCGTTTGCTGCGCTTCCAGCCGGTTATCAATCATTCATTTCACCTCCTCTCCTCTGTCAAAGGCCCGTATTACTTGGCAGCCGCTTTTGCTTCCTTGCGCTTCTGGCGCAGGGGCTTGGTGGCGTACAGCACCAATACCAGGATGGCGATCCCAAGGAAGATGGCGCTGATGGGGCTGGTGAGGAAGGGGCCGAAGCTGCCCTTGGTGCGGATCATGCCGCGGCGGTAGTTCACCTCGGCCAGCGGGCCCAGGATAAAGCCCAGGATGAAGGGCGTGGAGGGGATATCCAGCTTCTTAAAGGCAAAGCCCAGCGCGCCGAAGATCAGGCAGGCGATGACCTGGCTCATGTTGTTCTTCAGCGCGTACGCGCCGATGGTGCACA
>JAFUDW010000129.1 GCA_017464225.1 Clostridia bacterium
ACAGTCTTATTTGTATGCCCATTTTCCATGGTTATGTGAAAGATATTGGTCTCTATTTCTCTCTTTTTCTAATGTAAAAGAGGCTGCTGCACTTTTTGTTAGTGCAACAGCCCCACCCGGCTGCGGCGGATGCTGCTTGGCATCATAAATGAGCAACTTCCCGCAGTTGATTGAGATGAGGTTGTCGCAAAGAGCGCACCGGAAATACGCGATCAACAAAAATAACCCAGACTCGAGCAAGCTCGGTCTGGGCATTTCTGTATGATCGCTATGACGCTATAGCGTCATTGACGTCGGCAAGCCGCCATCATTTCCGGAGCGGGTAAAGTATTGTGGTTTTCAGCATAAAGTTCCAGTCTGAGGTAGGCACGCGCAGCGGGCTGAGGATTGCGTAGCAATCCCGAAAAAGGCAAGGGACGGCAGATGGAGCTTGCTCCAATCTGTCGGCACTGGCCTTTTTCTTTGCCTCAGACGGCCTCTTCGCGACAACCCAAAAGCTAAACTGGCGGAAACAGCTTGATAGTGTCATCAAGACTGTTCGCCAGAATGGGTCCAGGGTAGAAATACCCTGGCGCAGGATTATAAGGGCCGCGGAGGCCCTTATCGTATCCCCTGTCAAATTCCTGTTTATCATTGCGCTCTTTTGATCAATGCTCGGCGAAAATGACTGCCATTTCATAGCTGCTCGGATCTTCGCGGCTGCATTTTGTCCATTTTGTTCTTTTGGCGGCCGTTTCTTGACTTTTTATCGGGAGCGCCTATAATAAAGTTGTTTATGAACACGTTCATAAAAAATGATGAGGTGGCCGCATGCCCAAGCTGATCCCTGAATTGAAACAAAAGATCATCGCCGCCGCCCGGCACCGTGCCTTGGCGGATGAAGGCTGTGAGCTGACCATCCGGCAGGTTGCGGCGGACTGCGGCGTTTCGGTAGGCGCGGTATATAATTACTTTCCCTCCAAGGAAGCGCTGCTCACCGCCGTCATGATGGAGGATTGGCAGGCCTGCTGCCAAGCCATGGAAAGCGGCGCGGCGGACCGACAGCAGCCGCTTGACGCGCTGCGGGCCAGTGAGGAAGCGCTGCGCGGCTTTACCTCCCGCTATGCCCCCACCTGGACGCACTACCGCGCCACCCAGACCGCGCCTATGGACGCGCTGATGCAGCGGCATCGGATGATCATAGATTCCATTGCGCAGGCCGTCATCCCCACGCTCAAGCGGTTTGACCGCCTGTTTGATCCCGCTTTGCCCGAAATCGTTGCAGAGCTGCTGCTGATGGCCAGCAGAGAACCGGAAGGCTTCAATAAGGTATCGCCCATCCTGGCAAAGCTGCTTTCATAACCGATACACAGGCCAAAGGCCTTTGTAAATAAGCATCAAAGGAGAACTTCACCATGAAAAAACTGCTCGTACTCGTTCTTGCCCTGTGCATGCTCGCGCTGCCCGCCCTGGCGGAACCCGCCGCCGACGCCGTTTCCTCGGCTTCCGTGGCCGATTTCTATGGCGACGGCATGCTGACCGGCGACGATCTGATGAACTCTATCAACGCCTATGACGGTTTCTTCGCCATCGCCTCCGTCAACGCCGACGGCACCCCCAACATTGGCTTCTATATTTTCAGCTGCGTCAAGCTGAACGATACTTACTATTTGCAGCTGGGCCTGGCCCCCAATCAGACCACCGCCAACATCGCCAACGGCAGCGAGCTGATGGCCATGTACGCTCCCGTACCCAGCGGCGAAGGCGCGATGTCCTACGCCACCGTGGGCGCCCGCATGAAGCTGGCCGCCGTCACCGATGCCGATCTGATCGCCGCCCTGAAGGAAATCGCTCCCCAGCAGTCCGAAATGTTCTACGAGATCGTGGAAACCCGTTCTCTGGGCTGATCACGAAAAGGCCGTGCCGCGGCCAAATGAAAACGGAGAAGCTTTAACGAGCCTCTCCGTTTTTTGATGCAAGCGTTTCAATCGATCCGGTTACGGCGCTTGTCCGCGCTTTTCACGATCCACCGGTCAAGCCACTGCAAAAGCTTTGGCAGGAGCAGCAGCACCAGCGCCACCGAGATCAGCGCGCCGCGCCCCAGCATGGTGCCGATGGAAGAAATATAATAGACCGTGCTGACAATGCCCACGGTAAAGCCCGCCACCACCAGTACCAGCCCGCTGGTAAGGATGGTCTGCACCGACAGACCGACAGCCTGCGCCGCAGCCTCGCGGGGCGGAAGCGACGCGCGCATCGCCCGGTAATGATTGGTGAGCAGGATACCATAATCGATGGTCGCGCCCATCTGCAGGCCCATGCAGATCAGATAGCACATGAAGAAGATGCTGCCGTCATACCAATTGGAAAAGCACATGTTGATCCAGATCGCCCCCTGGATGACGCAGACCAGCAGCGTGGGCACAGCCAGCGAGCGGAAGGACAGCAGCACGATCAAAAACACAAAGATCACTGTGATCAGCGATACGCGGCGCAGATCGCCCGAAAAGGAGATGGCGATATCATCCATGGCCAGCAGCGTGCCTGCCATGGCGGTATCCTCGCCGTATACATCCTGCAGGATGCCGCGGATGGCCTCAATGGCTTCATGGTTATGATCGCCCGCCAGCGAAAGATCCAGCGAAAGCAGCGCCCGGGAATAATGCGGGCCGTTAAACACCATATTGGCAGCCTTGAGCATCTCCCTGGCCTGCTCCAGCTGCTCCTGCGCGCCTTTGGGCATCAGGAAGGAAATGGCGCGGCTCAGGTTGGCCAGTTTATCCAGCAGCACGTCGCCGCGAATGGGCGTTTCGATGCCCATGACGTTGACGATGGACTGGATGGCGGCCTCGCTGTAGCCGGTGAGCTCCGCGGCGCTGGCCGCGTCATAGTACGTAACGGCAGCCTTGCCGGTGGTCACCATGGAAACCACCTTGCGCACCAGCGGCGCGCCGTCCAGCGTCAAAGCGCTGACGCGCTCGGCCAATTCCTGCTGCCGGGCGACGCCCTCGTCGCTGTCGTCCCGGGGATAGAGCACGACCAGCTGATTGGACTGGCCAAACAGTCCGCTGATCATCCGCGCTTCCTCGCCGATATCGCGAACGGTGTAGGTATATACATTTTGCACCTGCAGCAGAGCGCTGACCAGGATCAGCGCGATCAGCGACACGGGCAGCGCTCCATGCAGCGCGTCGGCCAGGCGCGCCACGCCGCGGCCCGATACCCGCAGCGTTTTATGGCGGGTCTTGCGCAACAGTGGCGCGGTAAGCGTCAGTAACCCCGGCATCAGCAGGAACACGGTAAGCATGCTCAGGATGATGCCCTTGGCCAACACCACGCCGATATCATAGCCGATGGTAAAGCTCATGAACACCAGCGCCAGCATGCCGGCCACGGTGGTGAGCGCGCTGGAGGCGATGGGCATGAAAGCGTCGCAAAGCGCCTGGGCCATGGCCTCCCGCGGCGCCATCTCCTGCGCCAGCAGCCGATCGAAGGAGTTCATCAGCATGATGGAATAATCCATGGCCAGCGCCAACTGCAGGATAGCGGTAACGGCAAAGGTGATAAAGGAAATGGAATCAAATATCCAATTGCTGCCCATATTGAGCAGGATGGATACGGCGATAACGGCAAAGAAGATAAAGGGCTCCAGGTATGAGCCCGTCATCACCAACAGGATCACAAATACGATGGCGCAGGAAACCACCATAACGGTGGGCATCTCCCGGATAATGCTCTCCCGCAGATACCGGTTGTCCTTGGCCCCGCCGCTGATCATATGCGCCACGTCCGCAAGCTGCTCCTCCACCGCGTCCAGCACTTCCTCATCGCGCGCGGTCACCGTATTGACCGCGATCAACCGATAGCTGTGGCCATCCTGTTCCCGGAAGCCTTCCTCGGGATCATGCGTGGCTGTGATCACGCCTTCCATGGCGGCCATCCGCGCCGCGTGCGCCTCGGCCTCCTCCCGGCTGACGTCCGCCAGCACCACCGACATGGCCGATACCGGCTCAAACTCGCCGTTCATCAGGTTCAGGCCGCGCTTGGTCTCGGTATCCTCGGCCAGATAGGAGGTCAGGTCATAATTGACCCGGGTTTTGGACATGGAAAACGCCGCAAGGACAGACAGGCACAGCAAAAGCGCCATCCACAGCACCCGCGTGTGGACGATGAACCGGGCAAGCTTCTGTTTCATGGCCCGCTCCTCCTTTCCAGCGCCGTTTTTTACGGCAATATCCATCTTTCATTCAGCCTCGGCGTTGGCCAGATCGGCAAACTGCCGGAGCGTCAGCGCTTCCCCGCGCACGTTTTCGGGCAGTCCGGCCCTTTGCAGCCAGTCCGCCGCCTGCTCCCGGGACAGATGGAAGCCCGAGATCAGGTTATTGCACAGCGTTTTGCGCCGCAGCGCAAAGGCCGCGCCCACGATCCTGAAAAAACGCTTTTCATCGGCCACTTCCACAGCGGGCCGCTCCCGCCAGGGCATGCAGAGGAAGGCGGAATCCACCTTGGGCGGCGGCGTAAAGCAGGCGGCTTCCACCACCCGGGCCAGCCGGGGGGCGGTATAGTATTGGGCGCGGACGGCCAGCGGACCGTACTCGGGCGTGGAGGGCGCCGCCAGCACGCGCTGGGCGGCCTCCTTCTGCACCATAACGTTGACGCTCCCGATGGGCAGCCCGCAGGACAAAAGCAGCGTAAGCAGATCGGTGGTCAGATAATAAGGGATATTGGCCACCACGTGAAAGGGCGTTTTATCGGCCATGATCTCGGGCAGATTGACCCGAAGGATATCGCCCTGCACAAGGGTGAAGTTTGCCGCCTTTTCCATCACCATCCGCAGGATGGGGATCAGATCGCGGTCGATCTCCACCGCCGTTACCGTTTTGCAGCGCTGCGCCAGCAGGCGCGTCATATCCCCCGCTCCTGGGCCGATTTCCAGAATATGATCCTCCGGGCCCACGCCCGTCTCGTCAATCAGGCTTTCCAGCAAATCGGCATCGGTGAGGAAATTCTGCCCCAGGCTGTGCTTATGCTGAAAGCCTGTCTGTCCGCCCCTGCTTTTCTGGGAAGACTTTTTCATTTCATTTCCTCCAGCGCCCGACATGCGCCGATCACCGCGGCGGGATCAGCGCTTTTGAGCAGCGCCGTTCCCATGACCAGAGTATCGATCCCGGCTTGCACGCACTGCGCCGCCGTTTGCGGATTCACGCCGCCATCCGCCAGCACCGGCCCCGCGAAACCCCATGCCCGCAGCGCGCGGGCCTTGGGCATCATATCGGCCATGAATTTCTGGCCGCCAAAGCCGGGCTCCACCGTCATGATCAACACCTGATCGCACAGCGGCAGATACTCCCGAACGACCTCGATGGGCGTGCCCGGCTTTACGCTCAGCCCGGCCTTGACGCCCTGGGCTCCTATATCCCGGAGCAGACGGGAAAGATCGGCCTGCACCTCGGCATGGACGGTGATGGCGTTGGCGCCCGCCCGGACAAAGGCCTCGATATACCTTTCAGGCTGATCCATCATCAGGTGTACGTCCTGCCATACCTGGGGAAAGCGCTTATGCACTGCCTTCACCAGATCGGGCGAAAAGGACAGATTGGGCACAAAATGCGCGTCCATCATATCCATATGCAGCCCGTCGGCGCCCGCTGCGAGCATGCGCTCTATATCGGCGCCGATACTGAGCTGATCAGCCGCCAGCACCGACGGAAAAATCTTAATCATAGCGTTCCCTCCAAATCTGACGCGCTTTTTCCAGCAATTCCCGGTAGCGCTCCAGCCGCGCCCGGCTGATCTCTCCCTGTTCCATGGCCCGCTGCACCGCGCAGCCGGGCTCGCTGCCGTGGTAGCAGGGCTGAAAACGGCACTTGCCCGCGAAAGGCGCAAACTCCGGATAATACTCCATCAGCTCCACCGGGTCCATGACCTGCTCAAACTCCAGCAGGCTGAACCCCGGCGTATCCATGACCTGGATATCGCCGCAGGTGATCAGGCTGGCATGGCGGGTGGTATGCTTTCCACGTTCGATGCGGCTGATTTCCCCGGTCTGCAGCCGCAGGCCCAGCAGGGCGTTGAGCAGCGTGCTTTTGCCCACGCCGGACTGCCCGGCAAAGCACACCGTTTCGCCGCGCAGCAGATCGAGCAGCCCATCGGTGCCCGTATGATCCCGGGCGCTGACGGCAAATACCCGCACGCCAGCGCCGGCGTAATCCCGGGCGGCGGTCTCAGCGGCAGTCATATCCAGATCGCACTTATTGACGATCAGCAGCGTTTTCATGCCCTGCATGCGCGCGCCCAGCAGCAGCTTATCCACAAGCAGCCAATCGGGAGCCGGCGAAGCCGCCGTCACAATGGCCAGCAGGGTGATATTGGCCACAGGCGGCCGCAGGCACTCTGTGCGCCGGGGCAGTATCTCCTCCAGCCAGCCGTGCTCCTCTCCCTCGCCGGGCGTGAAAAGCACCCGGTCGCCCACCAGCGGCGTCATATGCTCCCGGCGGAATTTCTTTTTGGCCCGCAGCACAAAGCCGCGGCCCGCCGCGTCCTGTACGGTATACAACCCGCCGCGGCCTTCAATGATTTGTCCTTCTGTCATTCAATGTTCCGTTTCGCTTTACTGATCGTTTTCCGCGGCGGGCCCATCGGACGCCTGTCCGGCGGAGGAAACATAGATGGCCAGCGTGATCTGAGTATCCTCCAGCACGCGTTCGCCTTCCTTGGGCACCTGATCAGCCACCCGGTCGAACTTGCTTTCATCCGTGGTTTCATGCTCCACGATCTGCACGTCGTTGAAGCCCGTTTCCCGGGCCAGGTTCAGCGCCTGAGCGCGGGTCATATCGATGAACCTGGGCACATTGACGCTGCCGCTGACGACGACCATGATGATCTTGTTGGATTCCATTTCTCCGGCGGCGGGCTCCTGCTCCAGCACGGTCCCCACCTCCTGATCGGACGCTGTCCGCTGGGTCACCAGCACGGTGAACCCGTATTTTTCCGCCTCGGCCTGCGCGCTGGCCAGCGGCTTGCCCACGATATCGGGAACGCCCTGCTGCTCTGGCCCGGTGCTCACAAAGATCACCAATGTTTCCCCACGTTTCATGGGATATTGGTATTCTTTCGATTGCAGGATCACCACTCCGGCGGGGATTTTTGGGTCGCTTTGGCGTACAGTCTCCACCACGATTCCTTTTTCCTGAGCGATGCGAACGGCGTTTTCTTCGGTTTCGCCGATCAGGAAGGGCGCTTCGGTGCTGTTCATGATGCGGCCCGCGATCATGACGCCGCCATAGGCCAGCACGGAAAGCACCAGCAGCGTGAGCGCCGCCACCAGCAGCGTTTCCCGGCGGCGCTTTTTGCGGCGCTGCCGCTGGAGCTGCAGCTTATCGGTAGCGCCGGTCACGGCGCGCACAGGTTCCTGCAGACCGGTCACCGGGGCGGTGTTGGTTTCGGCCTCGGACTGCGGGTTCTGCAGCGCCGCGCGGATCGCCCGGGCCATATCGGCTGCGTCCCGGTAACGGCTCTGCTTGTCCTTGTTCATGGCGGTGAGCACCACCCGCTCCATGGCGGGCGATATGCCCTCGGCAGCCTGGGAGGGCGGCGTCGGCGGCGTGGAAATATGCTGCAGGGCGATACTCACCGGCGTATCGCCGTCAAAGGGCACTTTGCCCGTGAGCATTTCATACATGACCACGCCCACGCTGTAAATATCGCTGGCGGCGGTCACATCCTCGCCCCGCGCCTGCTCGGGCGAAAAATAGTGCACCGAGCCCATCACATTATCGCCCTTGGTCAGCGTATTGCTTCCGGCCACCCGGGCAATGCCGAAATCAGCCACCTTGACCATACCCTCGGCGTTGATCAATACGTTCTGCGGCTTGATATCCCGGTGGATGATGCCGTTGTCATGGGCGTGCTGCAGAGCGGAAAGGATGCGGATGGCGATCTGTCCGGCCACCGGCTCGGGCAGCCGGCCCTTTTCCTGGATGATATCCTTGAGCGTGCGGCCCCGCATATACTCCATCACCAGATAGCGATAGCCGTCCTCCTCGCCCACATCCAGCAGATTCACGATATTATGGTGGCTCATCTTGCTGGCGGCCAGCGCTTCCCGGCGGAACCGCTCCAGGAACTCCTCGTCGCCCATCAATTCGGGGCGCAGCACCTTGACGGCCACATCGTGCCCGGTGCGCAGGTCGCTGGCGCGGAAAACCAGCGCCATACCGCCCTTGCCCACAAACTCCTCCAACTTATAGCGCTGGGCAAACACGCGACCGATCATGCTCATGCCTCCACCTCCAGCACCAGCACGCTCACATTGTCCTTTCCCCCGTTCAGCAGCGCCAATTCAACAAGGCGATCCACGGCGGCTTGGCTGTCCATGCCGCCCAGCGTTTCGGCGATCTGCGGATCGCGCACCAGGTCTGTGAGGCCGTCGGAGCACAGCAGCCATTTTTCCCCGGGGGCTTTCAGGATCTCGGTCACGTCGGCCCGCACGGACTCGTCGGTGCCCACCGCCCGGGTAATCACATTGCGCCGGGGATGGCAGAACGCCTCCTCCTCGGTTATGACCCCGGCGCGCAGCAGATCGCCCACATAGGAATGATCCTCGCTGATCTGGCGCAGGCGGCCTTCCTGAAACAGGTACGCCCGGCTGTCGCCCACGTGACCCAGCAGGATATGATCGCCATCATCCCACAGCGCCGTCATGGTGGTGCCCATGCCGCGCAGCGCGCCGTCCTCCAGCGAGCGCTCGTACACCGTGCTGTTGGCGGCGCGGAAGCCCTGGCGCATGCCCTCTATGGAAGGCCGCTGCCCCGCCAGGGCATTCCGCAGGGTATCGGCGGCCAGCAGGCTCGCCACCTCGCCCGCCTGATGCCCGCCCATGCCGTCGGCCAGAATAAAGATGCCCCGCGCCTCATCCACCAGCACGGTATCCTCGTTCTGTTCCCGCACGAGCCCCACATGCGATTTGTAGTACGCTTTCATTGTTCCTCCAGATAATGTCTGCGGAGCTGTCCGCAGGCGCCGTCGATATCGTCGCCCATTTCCCGCCGCCGGGTCACCGAGATATGCCGCTTTTCAAGCTCCTTCATGAAGCGCTGGATGGCGGCCTCGTCGGCGCCGCGCAGCGCCTTTTCCTCCACGGCGTTCAGCGGGATCACGTTCACATGGCACTGCATTCCCCTGAGCCTGCCCGCCAGCTCCGCGGCATGGGCGGGGCTGGAATTGATCTCATTCAGCGCGTATTCAAAGATCACCCGCCGTCCTGTTTTTTCAATATAATACCGGCAGGCGTCCAGCACGTCCTCCATGGGATAAGCGTTGGCCACCGGCATGAGCTTTTTGCGGATGGCGTCGTTTGGCGCGTGCAGCGACAGCGACAGCGTGACCGGCAGTCCCTCCACGGCAAAACGCCGCATCTGCGGCACCAGCCCGCAGGTGGACAGGCTGATATGCCTCAGGCCGATGTTCAGCCCCTCGTCCAGGCTCACCAGCCGCAAAAAACGGCACACGTTGTCATAGTTATCCAGCGGTTCGCCGCTGCCCATGAGCACGATATTGCTCACATGGCCATCGGCGATCTGGGTATTGGCGGCATGCACCTGGCCCAGCAGCTCCGCCGCGCTCAGATTGCGCACGCAGCCGTTCAGCGTGCTGGCGCAGAACACGCAGCCCATCCGGCAGCCCACCTGGGTGGATACGCACAGCGAATAGCCATGGTGGTAATGCATCAGCACGCCCTCCACGCAGTTGCCATCCGGAAGCGCGTAGAGCATTTTCACCGTGCCGTCCAGCGCGGATACGCGCTTTTTCAGGATGGACACCGGCTGATCGATATACTGCTCGGCCAACCGTTCCCGCAGGGCTTTGGGCAGATTGGTCATGCCCTCAAAGCCCACGCCCCTGTGAAGCCACTGGAACACCTGCTTCACCCGAAAGGCGGGAAGGCCAAGCCGCGCCAGCTCCGCCGTCAGCTCATCGGGAAAAAGCCCCAGCAGTTCTTTCTTTTCCATGGTTCAGCCCCTGCGCTTCATGCGCGATACGAAAAAGCCTTCCACGTGATCCCTGTGGGGAAGCAGCTGCAGCCCAAAGGGGCCGGCCTGCGCCCGCAGCGCGGCGGGAATGGTCTCCGGCAAATCATCGACGATAAAATCGGGATGCTCCCTGAGGAAGCGCTCGATCTGCCGTTCATTTTCATCCTTCAGCATGCTGCAGGTGGAATACACCAGCGTGCCGCCGGGCCTGACGTAACGGCAGCAGGTATCCAGCAGTTTTTTCTGCGTCTCGCAGAGCGCCGCCACGCTTTCAGGGGTGGGGCGGTATTTAACATCAGGCTTATCGTCCATGACGCCCAGCCCGCTGCAGGGCGCGTCCAGCAGCACGGCGTCCATGCTGTCGGCCAGCTCTTCCCTAAAATCCTGGGCATCCCGGGCAGCCATGCGCACGTTTTCCAGTCGCAGGCGGCGGGTCATTGCGCGGATCAGCTCCACCCGATGGCTGTGCAGATCCCAGGCGTATACCCTTCCGGTGCCGTCCATGCGCTCGGCCATATAAGCTGTTTTTCCGCCCGGCGCGGCGCAGCAGTCCAGCACGTTCATGCCGCGCCTAACGTCCACAGCCGCCGCTGCCGCCATGCTGCCTTCGCCCTGGATGGAGAACAGTCCGCCCAGATAATCGCTGTCCCGGGCGATCTGCATAGCGCCGTACACATACAGCGCGCCGGGCATCAGCGCGGGCGCCGTTTCCCATACCTTTTTGGACAGCCGCTCTTTGAACTCATCCTCCCGGCCAAAGGTGGGCCGCACGGTGATGGCATGCTTTTCGGTGCGGAAGGCGGCGATCTTTTTCGCATCCCCGAACCCGTAATCGTCGATCAGCCGCTGGGCCAGCCATTCAGGCATGGAATACATCACCGAAAGATACTTGCCCCCTTCGCTTTCATCAGGCCATTTGATCTCCGATTGATGCTCGGCCAGGCGGCGCAGCACGGCATTGACCATGCCTGAAAAGCCGTCCAGGCGCAATTCGCGGGTCAGCTTGACGGCCTCGTTGACGGCGGCGCTGTTGGGCACCCGGTCATGGAGCAATATCTGGCAAGCGCCCGTGCGCAGGATATTGCGCACCGTCATATCCAGGGCGTCGGCGTCCCGCAGGAAGCCCGACAGAGCGAAATCCAGATAATACAGGTTTTCCAGCGTGCGATACACGATGCTGGCGCACAGCCGCCTATCCAACTGATTCAGATTGACGCTGCTCAGCCGATCGTCCAGCGACATGGCGGCGTAAGCTTCCTTCTGCAGCACGTCGCAAAGCACGTTCACCGCCACCAAGCGGGGATTGGCGTTGCTCCGGGCCTCGGGCCTGCCCTGGGGCCGCTTAGCGGGAAGGTTTTTTTTGAATTCCGGACGGCCCGTTCCGGGCCGCGCGTTCCTCGGTTTATTCTGCATCGGTCGTTTCAGGCGCGATGGACGCGCCAGCCTCCATTTGATGTCCGCGCAGGTAATCGCGCGCCGCCATGGGCTTGCCGCCCGCAGCCTGCATGCGCAGGATGCTCAGCGCGCCCTCCCCGGCGCGCACCCAAAGCCCCTGTTTCGCGTCGGCCCGAAGGATCGTGCCAGGCGCCTCGTCCCCCGTCCAGGGCTCGGCGGCGGCTTCCAGAACCTTATAAGCTCCGGCGTAAGCGCCGGGCCAGGGATTCATGCCGCGCACGAAGTCGCTGAGCGCTGCGGCCGATTTGCCAAACTCCATCACGCTCATTTCCTTTTTGAGCAGCGGATAATAGCTGGCCTGGCTTTCATCCTGCTTTCTGCGAGGACAGTCGCCCGCCTCAATGGCCCGGATGGTTTCGATCAGCAGATCGGCGCCCACCTTCGCCAGCCTGTCCACCAGCGTTCCGGCGTTGTCCTCCGGCAGGATCTCCACCTCGCGCTGCAGCAGGATATCGCCGGTATCCATGCCCCGGTCGGTCATCATGGTGGTAACGCCGGTGATCTTTTCCCCGTTGACCAGCGCCCAGTTCACAGGAGCGCTGCCCCGGTATTTGGGCAGGAGCGAAGCATGCACGTTCACCGTGCCCAGCCGAGGGATATCCAGCACCTCCTGGCTCAGGATATGGCCAAAGGCCGCTGTAACGCACAGATCGGGCGCAAGGTTCCGCAGCGGCTCCACGCCGTCCGCCCGGGTTTTGACCGGCTGGAATACAGGGATACCGTGGGCAAGGGCGCATTGCTTGACCGGACAGAAGGCGATTTTCTTTCCCCGTCCGCTGGGCTTATCGGGCTGGCAAAAAACGCCGACCACATCATAGCCCGCGCTGAGCAGCGCTTCCAGCGAAGGCACGCCGTAATCCGGCGTGCCCATAAATACCACGCGCAGGCTCATTCCTCCGCCTCCTCCTCGTCCTCCTGAACGATCTCGTGATCCTCCACGTCAATATAGAGTTTTCCGTCCAGATGGTCGATCTCATGGCAGAAAGCCCGGGCCAGCAGCCCTTCGCCGGTGATCTCAAAGGGCTTTCCATGGCGATCCAGCGCGCGGACGGTGACCTTGTTCGGCCGCACCACATAGCCCTGACGGCCGGGCTTGCTGAGGCACCCTTCGGGGCCCGCCTGCTCTCCCTCGGCGCTTACGATCTCGGGATTGATAAGTTCGATCAGACCGTGATCGTCCTGTACGTCAATGACCACCACCCGGCGCAGGATGCCGATCTGCGGGGCGGCCAGTCCCACGCCCTCGGCCTCGTACATGGTATCGGCCATATCGCGCAGCAGCAGCCACAGGCGCAGATTGAACTTCTGCACCGGATGACAGGTTTTTCGCAGCGTTTCATTGCCGAATTTCAAGATTTCCTTTACAGCCATTTTACTCTCTCCTTATTTATGCCATGGAAGCGGGATTGATTTCCAGCAGCACGTCGCAGGGCCAGTCGCCGTCGGCCAGCGCCCGCATATATTCCACGGCGGCGCGGCTGTCGGGATGCTCCAGCAATTTGACCAGCACCTGGGCCCGGTACAGGCCCCGCAGGTGAGCCAGCGGCGCGTCGTCCTGCCGCATGAACAGCACGCGGCGGCGCAGGCTGGGGGTATTTTTTACGTAATCCTGCAGCTTTTCCAGCAAGGCGCGGCTGACCGCTTCGGCCTCCTCCATGGATTTGGCGGTGCACAGCAGCCGCGTCATCATGGTAAAGGGCGGGTACAGCCCGCGCTTGCGGCGCTCAAACTCCATATGGTAAAAGCTGCGGTAATCCTGGGCGGCCGCCGCCCGGATGGCGTAGTGCTCAGGCGTATAGGTCTGGATCACCACCTGGCCGGGATGCTCCGCCCTGCCCGCCCTGCCCGCCACCTGGGTGAGCAGCTGAAAGGTGCGCTCAGGCGCGCGGTAATCGGGCATGTTCAGCGTTGTATCGGCCAGCACGGCGCCTACCAGCGTGACCTCGGGAAAATCCAGGCCCTTGGCAATCATCTGCGTGCCCACGAGCACCTGGGCTTCCCGGGCGCGGAAAGCCGAAAGCAGGCGCATATAGGCGTTTTTATCGCCCGTGGTATCCACGTCCATGCGGATGACGCCCACGTCCGGCCAGCGCTTTTTGACCTCCTGCTCCACCCGCTGGGTGCCCACACCGCAGGTGCGGATATAGGCGCTTCCGCAATGGGGGCAGGCGTCGGGCATGGGCGTGATATAGCCGCACCAGTGGCAGTGCAGGCTGCGGTCCACCTCGTGGTAGGTCATGCTCACATCGCAGTTGGGGCAGCGGATGGGCTCGCCGCAGGCCCGGCAGTTGACAAACTGGGCGTATCCCCGGCGATTGATGAACAGCATGGCCTGGCGGCCCTGCCGGATGCACTGATCCAATCCGCGCGTCAGCTCATCCGAAAAAACGCCCTTGTTGCCCAGACGCAGCTCCTCCCGCATATCAACCACGCTGACCTCGGGCAGCGGTCGGTTGAGCACGCGGCTCCGCATTTCAAGCAGCGTCAGATCCCCCCGCTCCATGCGGGCAAAGGACAGAATGGACGGCGTGGCGCTGGCCAACACCAGCGCGGCGCCTTCCCGCCTGCAGCGGCTCTCGGCGATCTCCCGGGCGTCGTACTGGGGAAAATGCTCGCTCTGATAGCTGCCCTCATGCTCCTCGTCGCAAACGATGAGGCCCAGCTTGTCCACCGGAGCGAATACCGCTGAGCGCGCGCCGATCACCACCCGGGCATGGCCCAGGCGGATGCGCCGCCACTCATCAAACCGTTCGCCCGCCGAAAGCCGGGAATGCAGCACGGCGGCCACGTCGCCAAAGCGGCCCCTGAACCAGGTCACCATCTGCGGCGTCAGCACGATCTCGGGCACCAGCACAACGGCGCCCTTTCCCTGCTTCAGGCACTGGCGCACGGCGCGGATGAACACCTCGCTTTTACCGGAGCCTGTGACCCCATGCAGCAGAAAAGCGCCTCTCCCACGCTCCACGGCCGGCAGGAGCTCTTCCAGCACTTGCCGCTGCTCCGCCGTCAGTTCGGGATCAGGCGCCTGTTTCAGCGTATCCGGATAGGGGGAACGCAATACTTCCCGTTCAATGAGCTCCGCGTATCCGCGCTTGCACAGGTCGTTGAGGCCCGTCCGCGCATCCTTGACCAGCTTGTTCAGTTCAGCCACCGGCTGTTCGCTTCCGTCGGACAAAAGCTCCAGCAGCAGACGGCGCTTCCGGGCGTTTTTGCACGCCTCCAGCGCCTGGTCAAGCTGCGCTCCGGCGACGGTCAGCCGGGCCACGGTTTCGGTTTTCACCCGCACGCGGCCGCCCCGCATTTCAGCAGGCAGCATCAGCCGCAGGGCCTCCGCCATCGGGCAGTGGGTATTGTCCGCGATCTCCCGGGCCAGATCGATCATTGGGGGGAGCAGCGCCGGATAATCCTCCAGCGGCGCGATCACCGATTTGACCCGGGACAAATCGATACCAGCTTCGTCGGCAAAGGCGAGCACATAGCCTTCCTTTTGCCGGGGGCCGAAGGGCACGCGCACGCGCATGCCCCGCTCCAGCCGCATGCCGTCCGGTACCCGATAGGTAAACACCCTGTCCACCGCCTCGTGGGCGATATCCACAATCACCTGGACGAATCTCATGCCCGGCGCAGCTCCATGATCCGGCTGAGGATCTCTCCGGCCAAAGCCTGCTTGGTCATCAGGGGCATTTCCTCCCGGCCCGTCCGGGTGATGAACTCGGCAATGTTGGTATCCACGTCAAAGCCCGCGCCGGGACGGGTCACATCATTGGCAACGATCATATCCAGGTTTTTCGCGTCCAGCTTTTTCATGGCGTTATCGGTGAGCTTTTCGGTTTCGGCGGCAAATCCCACCAGCGTCTGTCCGGGCTTTTTCCTTTCCCCCACAGCCTTCGCCACGTCTGGCGTGGGCACCAGCTCCAGCGTCAGGCTGCCGTCCCCTTGCTTTTTGAGCTTTTGGGGCGCTGCCTCCCGGGGCTTATAATCGGCGGGCGCGGCGGCCTGGATCACGATATCCTGCTCCGGGCACAGCCGGAGCATGGCATCCAGCAATTCCTCGGTGGTGGTGACGGGTACGGCCTCCACGCCCGCGGGCGCAGAAAGGCGCACCGGCCCCGTGACCAGCGTCACTCGGGCTCCCCGCCGCGCGGCTTCCCCGGCGATGGCGTAGCCCATTTTACCGCTGGAGCGGTTGGTGATAAAGCGCACGGGATCGACAGCCTCCTGGGTGGGACCGGCGGTCACAAGCACATTCAGGCCCGCCATATCGCGGGTTACCGCCAGCATTTCCCCACACCGGGTCACAATATCCGCAGGCTCGCTCATGCGGCCCGCGCCGGTATCGCCGCAGGCCAGAAAGCCGCCCTCAGGGCCGATAGTCGTCACGCCGCGGGACTGCAGGATGCGCAGGTTTTCCTGCGTGGCGGCGTTCTCCCACATGCCGGTATTCATAGCCGGAGCCAGCAGTATCGGGGCGCGGGTGGCCAGCACCGTGGTAGACAGCATATCGTCGGCGATGCCGTGGGCCATCTTGGCCATGATATTGGCGGTGGCCGGAGCGATGACAAAAAGATCGGCCTTTTTGGCCAGCGCCACGTGCTCCACCTCCCAGCGCTCGGGCCGAGCGAAGGTATCGGTCACGCAGGGATTGTTGCTCAGCGTTTCAAAGGTCAGCGGCGCCACAAACTGGCAGGCGTTGGCGGTCATGATCACATGCACCGCGGCGCCCGCCTTGCGCAGCCGGGAAGCGATCTCGCAGCTCTTATAGGCCGCGATGCCGCCCGTTACGCCCAGCACCACCGTTTTTCCGTCCAGCGCGCCCATGCAGTGTCAGGTCTCCTCGTCTTCCAGGTTGCGGCGATAAGCGAGCAGGCCGCGGTTGATTTCCTCGATGGCCAGGGTGACGGGCTTCATCTCCTTGGGCTCAATGAGGGGCTGGGCGCCGGCCACCAGCTGGCGGGCGCGCTTGGCGGCCTCGATCACCAGGGTATAACGGCAATCCACCTTCTGGGACAGTTCCACGATACCGGGCTTATTGACAGACATAGATCTTTTCTCCTTATTGATATTTATTCCTCGACCACCGGGAAATAGCGGCAGGAGCGCTGCTTTTCGGCGTCCACGATGCCCTGCAGCGTTTGATAGGCCGTCTCCAGATCGTCGTTGACCACAAGATACTGGTATTTATCCTTGAGCGCCACTTCGCCCCGGGCGTTATGCAGGCGGCGTTCGATTTCCTCCGCGGTCTCTGTGCCGCGGCCCGTCAAGCGGCGGCGCAGCTCGCTGAAGGAGGGCGGCAGGATGAACACCGATACGCACTCGGGCATCTTTTCCATCACCTGCAGCGCTCCCTGGGGATCGATATCCAGCATGACGCTGCGTCCCGCCTCCAGAGCCTCCAGCACGGGATCCAGCGGCGTCCCGTAAAAATGCCCGTGCACCTCGGCATGCTCCAGAAAACCGCCGCAGTCCAGCATTTTCCGGAACTGATCCTCGGTAACGAAGCAGTAATCCTTTCCGTCCACCTCGCCGGGGCGCGGAGAACGGGTGGTATAGCTTACCGAAAAGGTGATGGAATCATCGGCGCCCAGCACGCGGTTATACAGCGTGCCCTTGCCCGCGCCGGAGGGGCCGGAAATCACCAGCAGCATGCCCTTTCGTGCCTCTCGCATCGCTATCTTTCTCCTTCGTTTTCGCTTTGCAGCCGCGCCGCCACCGTTTCGGTCTGCAGGGCCGAAACGGCGATCATGCCGTTATCCAGCACCAGCACGCATCCGGCCTTATGTCCGGCGGTGCCGTCGATCAGCCGCTTTTCCTCCCGGGCGTCCTGCACGGCGCGCCGCGCGGGCGCGCTGTCCGCGCTCACCACGGCCATTACCCGGTCGGCCGCCAGTATATTGCCGTAACCCATATTGATCAGCCGCATGGTTCACTCCACGTTTTGAATCTGCTCGCGCAGCTTTTCAATTTCGGATTTCGCGTCCACCACCATTTTGGCGATATCGCTGTCCAGCGCTTTGCTGCCGATGGTGTTGACCTCGCGGTTCATCTCCTGTACCAGGAAGTTGAGTTTGCTGCCGCAGTTTTCGCCTTCCATGAGCTTATACGCCTGGCGGATATGGCTGTCCAGGCGGCTGAGCTCCTCGTCGATGGCGGCGCGATCGGCAAAGATCGCCACCTCCTGCACCACGCGCTGCTCGTCGGGCGATACGACGCCAAATTCGGCAATGCGCTGCAGCAGCCGCTCCCGATAATCGCTGACCACGCCGGGCGCGCGATCGGCAATTTGAAGCCGCAGCTTTTCCAGCAGCTCCAGATGCAGGGTAAGATCGGCCTTCAGCGCTTCGCCCTCCCGCAGGCGCATGGCGTTCACATCGCGCAGCGCGTCCGCCAGCGTATCGGACAGGAGCGCCCATACGGCCTCCCGATCCTCCTCGGCTTCGGTGACGGTGAGCACGTCGGGAAGCTGGGCGTACTGGGCCAGAGGCACGTCGTTCAAAGCGCCGGTGGCCTGGCTGAGCTGCTCCATGGCCTCCTTATAGGCCGCGGCCAGGGCGGGATCGCATACCACCCGCCGGGCATCGGGCCGGGCGTTGCGATAGGTGACGAACACGTCGGCGTGCCCGCGTCCCAGCGCCTCAGCCAGCTGTTTTCTGATGGTCTCCTCGGCAAAGCCCAGGTGCCGCGGCAGCCGCAGCGACACATCCAGGAAGCGATGATTGACGGTTTTTACCTCCGCCGTCATCTCTCGCCCATCCGCCGCCCGCTGGCAGCGTCCATAGCCGGTCATGCTTCGCATAGCATCCCCCTCCCATGTAACAATTTATTATATCATAAAAAAAGCGGTCTGAAAAGACCGCTTGTCAAAATTGCGGCATTCCGCCTTTTACCGCTCAGATCAGTCCCTTGGGACAAACCGGAGCACATTCCAGCTCAGCGCCGGGATGCGGATCTCCGCCCTTCCGCGGTCAACGGCTCCGCCGGGCCCCTGCATGGGCGCCACAGTATCGGGCGCATCCTCGGTGTTCACAGCCTTTACATCGTCATGATGCAGCAGGATGTGCTCTTTCAGGCGCATCTCTCCGAAGGAGCGAAGGTCGATCTCCAGAGCGAAGTCCTCGGCCAGATCGCGGTTGACGCAGAATACCGTTACGCTGCCGTCCTCCGCCTGGGCGGCCGCGGCGTCGATCAGCGGCACGGCCTCGTAATCCTTGCAGTCGTATACCGGCGAATCCACCAGCGCTTTGAGCGAAGTCCCCCGCCCATAGCGGCTGGCGTGCATATAGGGATAAAAGATGGTCTGGGCCCAGCATCCGCCGCCGCAGCGCGTCATGATGGGCGCGATCACATTGACCAGCTGCGCCAGGCAGGCCACCTTTACGCGGTCGGCGTTGCGCAGCAGCGTGATCAGCATGCTGCCCGCCAGCAGCGCGTCCTCAAAGTTATATACGTCCTCCAGCAGCGGCAGGGCAGGTCCCCATTTTTCCCGCTTCCAGATCTCCTGATCCTGGGCATGGGAATGGTACCACACGTTCCATTCGTCAAAGGACAGATTGATCTGCTTTTTCAGGTGCTTTTTGCCCTTCACAGCGTCGCAGATCGCCACCACGGTATGGATGAAATCGTCCATATCCATGCTGCGGGCCAGGAAGCCGGGGGTATCGCCGGTGGGGTTGCCGTAATAGCGGTGCAGGGATACATAATCGATGTTCTCATAGCATTCGTCCAGCATGGTCAGCTCCCAGTCGCCGAAGGTGGGCATCTGGGAGGATGAGGAGCCGCAGGCCACAAGCTCGATGGAAGGATCCACCCATTTCATCAGCTTGGCGGCTTCGTTGGCGACGCGGCCATACTCGGCTGCCGTTTTGTGTCCCATCTGCCAGGGGCCGTCCATCTCGTTGCCCAGGCACCATAGCTTGATGCCCAGCGGCTCCTTCCGGCCGTTGGCGATGCGCATATCGCTGAATTTGCTGCCGCCTTTGTGGTTGGCATACTCCACCACGTCCCGGGCGTTTTCCGGGCCGCGGGTACCCAGATTGACGGCATACATCACCTCGCTGCCCGCTTTTTCGGCCCAATCGGCAAATTCATGCAGGCCCACCTGGTTGCTCTCGGTGGTGAACCAGGCCAGATCCAGCCGTTTGGGACGGTTTTCCCGGGGGCCGACGCTGTCCTCCCAGTTGAAGCCGGACACAAAATTGCCGCCGGGATATCGTACCACGGGCACGCCGATCCGCCGCACATGCTCCAGCACGTCGCGGCGAAAGCCCTGCCCGTCGGCCAGCGGATGGCCGGGCTCGTAGATGCCGCCGTAAACCGCCCGGCCCAGGTGCTCAATGAAAGAGCCGTAGATTCGGGGATCGATCTCGCCCACGCGATAATCTTTGTCCAGGATCATTTTTGCCTTTTTCATCGTTTTTCTTTCCTTTCATCCCATATTGTCGCGAGCGCTCACCGCAGCAGCGCTCCGATCCGCTCGAGCAGCACCTGTCGCTTGCCCAGATCGTCCAAATCAATCACGTCAATGCCCAGCTCCATGGCCCGGTGCCGCATGGGGCCGCGCCCGCGCTCGGCGGTGACGATGGCCGCCCGGGCGCCCTGGCCGCCAAAGCGGTCCCGCAGGATGGCCAGCTCGTTGAGCGCTTCGGTTTTCACATCGCAGGTCTTGCAGCTGATGAACACCGGCAGCACGCCGCAGGTGGCCATGACGTCCAGCTCGTTGGTCACGCTGTCCTGGCTGGGCTTGCTGCCCTGCCAGTCCACCACGGCGCTGGTGCGCACATCGCTGAACACGCCCAGATCCAGGCAGGCCTTATAAATATAGAGCTCCAGCGCGCTGCCCACATCCCGCAGCCAGGCGCGGATCTGGCTGTCGGCAAACCGGAAGGCCACCGTTTCATCCTCCGCGCTGAGATCACCGATCAACCCCAGCCGCTCCATCTCCACAAGGGCCTCCAGCGGCGCGCTGACGCGGCTTCCGTGCTCGCCCTTGGCCGTCATGCCGCCCCGGGCTTCCAGTCCGCTCTCTTTTTGGGATACGCGCTGGATATAGGTAACGATCCGGGGCCATTCCCGGCGGAAGCGCAGATACAGGGCGAACAGCGGATCAATGATCTCCATATAGCAGGACAGGATGGCGTTGTCCACTCTGCCCTGGCGCATGCTGCCGCCCGCCATCAGGAAGCAGTCCTCCACCGTGAGCTGCACACCGCAGGCCAGATGATCGGCAAAATCCGCTCCGCTGATATTGAAAAACGTATTGCGCTTGCGGGAATAGGTGAACACCGGCAGCTGCCGCTCGGCGCAGAGCAGCCCGCCCGCGAACAGCGCGGCGTCGGTGCCCCCGGCGATATCCAGCGCGCAGTCGGGATAGCGCTCGGTCACCTCCCTCAGCCTGCGCTCCACGGCCTGGGCGTCCACCAAGCTGGCGCTCAAGAAAATGCACTCGTGCCGGATCCCCCGGTGTCTGAAATATTCCCGCAGCTTATTCTGCAGCGGCTGATCCTGCGCCACCTCGGGCGGGCAAATGAACACCGTGCGTTCCGGACGGAATACCTCCGTGCTCAGCACGTTTTCCAACGGACGCTCATCGTATAACTCGATCAAAGTTTTCATCGCAAGCACCTCGTTTGCTATTATAACACAAAGTTTGTATGGCATAAAGCCCCCGATGGTGCTATAATAAGTTGCTTTTCCGTATAACAAAGGAGGTACGCCCCACATGCTGGTGCTCAAGCAGCGGTCTCACCTGAAGGATCACGCGGTCATTGCCCTGGCCGCGGCGCTGATGGCGGTCAATTATTACGTTTTCATCCTGCCCAACCAGTTCGCCCCCGCCGGGCTTTCCGGTATCAACACCATGGTGCAGTACCTGTTCAATTTCAGCGTGGGCTATCTTTCCCTGATCGAAAACATCCCGCTGGCGCTGATCTGCTTTTTCAGGGTGGATAAACACTTCGCCATGAAAACAGCCGTCAACGTCATCGTTTTCTCGGTGCTGCTGCTCCTGTTCCAGCATCATATCATCGATATGGACCGCTTTATCTATCATACCACCGACGGCAAAAGCACGCTGCTGGCCCCCGTGGCAGCCGGCACCATCAACGGCTTCATTGCCGCCATGTCGCTCAGGCACGGCGGCAGCACGGGCGGCATGGACTATGTGGCGGCCATGATCCACAAGCAGAAGCCCGCGTATTCGATGATCCATATCTCCTTCGCCATCAATCTGTGCGTGGCGACGATCAGCTATTTCGTGTATGATTTCAAGATCGAGCCTGTGATCCTGTGCATCGTCTACTCCTATCTGACCACCCGCGTGGGCGATTATATCCTCAAGGGCGGCAAGGAAGCGCTCCGGGTGGAGATGATCACCGCCCATCCCCAGGAGATCATCGACCATATCATCAAGGAGCTGCACCACAGCGCCACCATCATCCAGGCCGAGGGCGGCTACAGCCACCAGGGAAAAACCATGCTGGTGTGCGTGATCAACAAGCATCAGATCACCCGTTTCACCGAGATCATCGGCCAATATCCCGATACCTTCGCCTGCGTTTCCAGCGTCAGCGAGACGCTGGGCAATTTCAGGCGCGATGTGCATTAACCGGAGGAAATTATGCGTTTGGACAAATATTTGAAGGTTTCCCGCATCATCAAGCGCCGCACGGTGGCCAAAGAAGCCTGCGACGGGGGGCGCGTATCCATCAACGGCAAACCCGCCAAGGCCGGAGCCGAGGTGAAGGAAAACGACGTGATTGAGATCCGCTTCGGCGCCCGGGTGGGCCGCTACCAGATCACCGACGTACGCGAGGTGGTGCGCAAGGAAAACGCCGCCGAAATGTACCGCGTGCTGGAAGAGGACGCCGAAACGCTGAAAGCGCGGAGCTGATATGGCGTATATTGAAGCAAAAGAGCTGACCAAAACCTTTACCGTGCGTAAAAAACGGGAAAAGGGCCGTCTGCTTCGGGAAAAAACGGAGGTGCGCGCGCTGGACGCCGTATCCTTTTCGGTGGAAAAGGGCGAGCTGGTGGGCTATATCGGCCCCAACGGCGCGGGCAAGAGCACCACGGTAAAGCTGCTCAGCGGCATCCTGACGCCCGAGGGCGGCACGGCGCTGGTGGACGGTCGGGTGCCCTGGCTGGAGCGCCGCCGCCATGTGGAGCGCATCGGCGTGGTTTTTGGCCAGCGCAGCCAGCTCTGGTGGGATGTGCCCATCCTGGACAGCTTTTCGCTGCTGCGGGATATTTACCGCGTGCCCGAAGCGCAGTATAAAAGACGGCTGGAGCAATTGACCGACGCGCTGCAGCTGGAGCCCATCCTGCGCACGCCGCTGCGGCTGCTGAGCCTGGGCCAGCGCATGCGGGCCGAGCTTTGCGGCAGCCTGCTGCACAGCCCGGGGCTGCTGTTTCTGGACGAGCCGACCATCGGCCTGGACGCCGTGAGCAAGCTGGCCCTGCGGGATTTTTTGAAGCAGGAAAACGAAAAGAACGGCACCACCGTGCTTTTGACCACCCACGACATGGAGGATATCGCCGCCCTGTGCAGCCGGGTGATGGTGCTGGGGCACGGCAAAAAGCTGTTTGACGGCGCGCTGCCCGATCTGCTGGCCCGCTATGATACCGTCCGAACGGTTACGGTGCGCTACGACGGCGATATCCGTTTGCCCGCTCTTCCCGGCGGCTGCTCGGTATCCCGGGAGGGCGGCGATTACCATATCGCCTACGCTCCGTCGCAGACGCCCACGGCGCAGCTGCTTTCGGTGCTGCAGTCCGCCGGACCCATCCGGGAGCTTACCGCCCAGCCTCAAAACATCGACCGTCTGATCGCCGCCATGTACCGGGAGATGGATCTATGAAGCGCTATCTTTCGGTTTTCCGCATGCGGTGGAAAATGGAATTGCAGTATCGGGGCGCAGTGATCGGCGGCGTGGTTTGCCAGATGTTCTTCGGGCTGATCCTGGTATCGCTGTACCGCGCGCTGTACGCCGGCAAGCCCCAGCATCTGCCGCTTTCGGCCGTGACCACCTATGTATGGCTCCAGCAGGCTTTTTTCCGCATGCTGATGGCCAGCGACGGAGACCTGCTGGACAAAATCCGCTCGGGCGGCATCGCCTACGACCTGTGCAGGCCGGTGAGCCTGTACGGTTATTATTACGCCCGGATCATGGCGCAAAAGCTGTTGGGCAGCTTGCTCCGGGCGGCGCCGATGCTGATATTTGCCGCGCTTTTGCCCGGGGATATGGGGCTGGCGCCGCCCGCGTCGCCGCTCGCCCTGCTCTTCACCCTGTGCGGGCTGGCGCTGGGGCTATTGTGCATGTGCGCGCTGGAAAACATCACCGTCGCCTTCACCATGCGCACGCTGGATCACCGGGGCATACAAGCCATGCTGAACCTTTTGATGATGCTGCTGGCCGGCAACGTGCTGCCGCTGACGCTTTTTCCCGACAGCTGGCAGCGCGTGATCACGGCATTGCCCTACGCGCAGCTGCTCGACACGCCCATCCGCGTATACACCGGGCAATATGCCCTGCGCGACGCGCCATGGGCGCTGCTGCTGCAGGCTGTCTGGACCGCAGCGCTGGTGGGTCTGGGGCTTCGCCTGTGGGCAAGCCATCAAAAGCGCCTGACTGTGCAGGGAGGATGAGCCATGGACACGCTGAAACTGTACCGCAGATCCATGGGGATGCTGCTCAAAAGCCAGCTGCAATATCCCGCGTCCTTTTTCATGCAGACGCTGGCCCAGCTGGTGATGGAGGCGGGCGAATTCCTGGCCGTGATCCTGGTGGTGGATCGCTTCGACCGGCTGAACCAATGGATGCCGGGCGACCTGTTTTTCTTTTTCGGCGTCATGTCGGTCACCTTTTACCTGACCGAGTTCTTGGGCCGGGGCGTCACGGGCGCTTTCCCGGGCATGGTGCGCACCGGGCAGCTGGACACGCTGCTGCTGCGGCCCCGGGGCGTATTGACCCAGGTGCTCTGCAGCGCCGTCGATCCCCGGCGGATCACCTGCATTGCCGTGGGCACGGCGGCGCTGATCATCGGCAGCCATATGTCTGCCGTGCAATGGACGCCGCTCAAGGCCGCCGCCCTAACTGAATCCATATTGTTTGGCATGCTGCTGGTGCTGGGACTCTTTTTGATCGAGGCGGTCTTCTGCGTCTATTCAGTCAAATCGGTGGAGCTGGTCAACGCCGTCACCTACGGCGGACGGAGCGCGTGCCAGTACCCCATCGATATCTACCCGCGTCCGCTGCGCGTGCTGTTCACTGTGGTTGCGCCCTTCGCCCTGGTCATGCACGTGCCCGCCGCGTATATCCTGGATAAGCCCATCTTCAGCTGGCCGGTCTGGACGGCCTTTGTTTGTCCTTTAGCCGGAGCAGCGGTCTTTGGCGTTATGTATATGGTATTTCGCCGGGCCATGCGGCATTACCGTTCCACGGGGAGCTGACGGAGGGAAAAGGCAGCATTCCGGCGCGGAAAGGATAAAGAAAGGAGGCGCGGCGCAATGGGCGCTTTTTCCACCGAAGGCATCGTGCTGCGGCACGCCGATTACCGGGAAAACGACCGGATGCTGACGCTTTTGACGCCCCATGGCCGGGTGGACGCCCTGAGCAGGGGCTGTAAGCGTCCCAAGTCCCCGCTGCTTCCCGGCAGCGAGGTATTTGTGCTGGCCAATTATGAGCTGGTGAGCGCCAAAGGCCATACGGTGGTGGCAAACTGCCTGCTCCGGGACAGCTTTTACAACCTGCGGCTGGATTTTGCCAAGCTGTCCTGCGCGTCCTATATGGCCAACATCTGCGAAGCCACCGTCCAGCCCGACGAAAACGCCCAGCGGCCCTTTCTGCTGCTGGCAAGGGCGCTGGGCTATCTGAGCTATCAGGCATACGCGCCGCGGGCGGTGCTCTGCGCCTTCCTGCTGCATTACGCCGTAGCCATGGGCTACAAGCCCCGGCTGAACCACTGCGTGATTTCGGGCCAAGCCATCGAGCCCGGCGCGGGCGCGCTGTTCGATATCGAGCAGGGCGGCGTGGTATGCCCGGCCTGCGCCGACCGGATGGAGCGAGGCGCGGCGCTTAAATACGGCGAATTGCAATGGCTGCGCGAGGCACTGACCAAAGGCGTAAAAAACGAGCTGCCGCCGGAGGACGCGCCGCTGCCGCTGATGCAGGCGTACCTGGAACGACGGATCGAAAAGAAGATCCCCAAACTGATGACAGCGCTGTAAACGGCAAAAAAACTGGTCAGAAACCAGAATTTATGCTATTTTGTAAGCGATGAAGGTTTGGCGCAGCCGTTGCGCCAAGCTTCCACACAAGGATTAATCCGGGAGATAAACGCATGAACAAGAACGATCGCATGGGCATGATGGCGGAATTGCCCGTGTACCAGGTTTTGCTGAAAATGAGCCTGCCGATGATGATCTCCTTCTTCATCCAGGCCATGTACAATATTGTGGATTCCATGTTTGTGGCGCGCATCTCCGAAAACGCGCTGACCGCCGTATCGCTGGCTTTCCCCATGCAGCAGATCGTCACAGCCATCGCCGTGGGCACGGCCACCGGCGTATCGGCGGTATGGGCGCGGTTCATGGGCATGGGCAAAAAAAAGGAAGCCCGGGACGCCATCCGTACTATGACGGGTATGTGTCTGGCCTTCACCCTGCTGTTTATCATGCTGGGCGTTTTCGCCTCCGGGCCGCTCTTCCGGATGCAGACCGACGTGCAGGAAATCGCCGAAATGGGCACGGTTTACCTGATGATCAACTGGGCGCTTTCCTGCGGCTCCATCTTCGGCAAGTATTACGAGCGGCTGCTGGTTTCGGCGGGCAGGGCCGTATTATCGATGGCCGCCATGGCCTGCGGCGCGGTGTTCAATCTGATTTTTGATCCCCTGCTGATCTTCGGCATCGGCCCCTTCCCCGAGATGGGTATCGCGGGCGCGGCCTACGCCACGGTGGGCGGGCAGATTTTTGCCGCCTTTGTCGCCATCGCGCTGAACAGGAAGTACAACGAGCCCGTCAGGCGCGATATGCTGCGGCCCGGGTTTGACCCGCGCTCCGCCGCCGCCATCCTGCGCGTGGGCCTGCCGTCCATCATCACCATGGGCCTGTCCTCTCTGACCAGCTTCTTCATTAACCAGATCCTGCTGCTTTACTCCACCACGGCTACGGCGGTTTACGGCATCTGGATGAAACTGCAAAACTTCTGCTATATGCCCATTTTCGGTCTGAACAACGGCATGGTGCCCATCCTTTCCTACAATTACGGCATCAAGCGGCTGGATCGGGTCAGGCAAACGATGAAGCTGGCGGTAAACGGCAGCGCAGCGCTGATGTGCCTGCTGCTGATCGTTTTTGAGCTCATTCCCGGTACTGTGCTGAGCATGTTCAGCGCAGGCGAGCAGATGCGTGAGATCGGCATGTCCTGTCTTCGGGCCTGCGTGATCTCCCTGCCCTTCGGCGCCGTTTCCATGATCCTGTCCACCAGCATGCAAGCGCTGGATCACAGCCGCTATGCCATGGTCATCAACGTGCTCCGCCAGAGCGTGCTGCTCATCGCCTGCTTTGCCCTGATCTCGGCCCTGACCCACAGCCAGAAAACCCTCTGGCTCGCCGTACCGATCACCGAAATCATCACCTTCGGCGTCAGCCTGTGGGCCAACGGGAAACTGCACCGCGACCTGGGGCTGGACTGAGCCCGCGCGCAAAGAAACAGCTGTCGTTTTGGGGCAGCTGTTTGTTTTTATTGCCGTCAAGCTAAAACCTGCAAAAGAAGAATTGGATGGAGAGAGAGGATAAGGGACGCCGCCCCTTAAAAACCCTGCTGGGGAGGTAGTTTTCCGGGGCCTCCCGGCCCGCTTCTCGCTGAAAACCAGTCCGGGGTCTGCCAACCCGCCCTCGCTGAAAATGCCCGCACGGGGGCATTTTCCAAGCGCTGCGGGCCCCTCGGGAA
>JAFUDW010000130.1 GCA_017464225.1 Clostridia bacterium
AATGACGGCGGCTTGCCGACGTCAATGACGCGTCAGCGTCATAGCGATCATACAAAAATGCCCAGACCGAGCTTGCTCGAGTCTGGGTTATTTTTGTTGATCGCGTATTTCCGGTGTGCTCTTTGCGACAACCTCCATTCCAATCAGCTGCGGGAAGTTGCCAGTTAGAGCACGCAAGTAACATCCGCAACCGGCGGGGTCTGGGGTGCAACTTGCACCCCAGCAGGGTTTTTAAGGGGCAGCGCCCCTTAACATCCCCTCCTTCTCCCATCTGATCTCTGTTTTAACATTTTTTTGCATCAGTTTTACAGGATCTCGTTTCTGATCAGATCAGCATAGCTTTCCCGGCGGACGATGAGCTTTTTTTCATTGCCCCGCAGGGCCACCATGGCCGGGCGGGGGAGGCGGTTATAATTGCTTGCCATGGAATAATTATACGCGCCGGTGACCAGCACGGCCAGCGTGTCGCCCGGGCGGACGGCCTGCAGCGGCGTATCCTCGGCGATCAGATCGCCTGACTCGCAGCACTTGCCCGCAATGGTCACCTTGCCCTCCGGCGCGTCGCCGGCCCGATCGGCCACCAGAGCGGCATGGCGCGCGCCGTAGAGGATATAGCGGGGATTATCGGCCATGCCGCCGTCCACCGCCACATAGGTGCGCACGCCGGGAATGGTTTTTACGCTGCCCACGGTGTACAGCGTGACCCCGGCCTCGCCCACGATGGCGCGGCCCGGCTCGAAGATCAGCATGGGCAAAGGCAGGCCCAGCCGGTCGGCTTCCCGCAATACGGCGGAAGTCACCTGATCGATATAATCGGCCAGCGGCGGCGGATCGTCCCGGTCTTCATAGCGGATGCCGAAGCCGCCGCCCAGATTGAGAATATTGGCCTGGATGCCCAGCTCGTCCCGCAGGGAAGCGATCAGCGCCATCATGCGCCGCACAGCCTCGCAGAAGGGGGCGATCTCAAAGATCTGGCTGCCGATATGGCAGTGCACGCCTTCCACGCGTACGCCCGGCAGGGCGGCGGCCATTTTATGGATTTCAAAAGCCTCCCCCGTTTCCAGCGCCACGCCAAATTTGCTGTCGATCTGGCCGGTCTTGATGTACTCGTGGGTATGGCAGTCGATGCCGGGCTTGACGCGGAACAGGATGGGCTGCACGATCCCCCGCTGGACGGCGATATCATTGATATGCCGCAGCTCCTCAACATTATCCACAACAAAATAGCCCACGCCGCATTCCATGGCAAAGGCGATCTCCTCCGGCGTTTTGTTGTTGCCATGGAAAAACACCTTTTCCATGGGAAAGCCCGCCGCGTGCAGCGTATAGATTTCGCCGCCGCTCACCGCATCCGCCCCCAGCCCCTCCTGGGCCGTGACCCGGGCGGTATGCAGGGTGCACAGCGCCTTGCTGGCAAACAGCGCCAGGCTCTTGCCCGGATAATGCGCCGCCAGGAGCTCCCGATACGCGCGGCAGCAGCGGCGCATTTTATCCTCGTCCAGCACGTACAGCGGCGTACCGTACTCCCGGGCCAGCGCCACGGCATCATGGCGGCCGATCTGCAGGTGATTGGCTTCGTTTACGGACAGGTTGTCGGCTTGCAGCATGGCTGGTCATCCTTTGCGGTAAATTTATGCTGTATTGTATCATACTTTGCGCCGAAAAAACGGTATATATTTTGCACTTTCCCGGCGGCATCCCACCTCGAAAGCAGAGATGAAAGCATTGCCCGCGCCTTTTTGGTCAGCGCCGATTGACAATTGCCGCCGATTCAAGTATAATCCTCAATGGTTAGTTCACATAAACTAACCATTGATATGGAGGATATATTATGAAGAAAAAAATCATCCCGGCGGCTGTGGCGCTGGCGCTGGCGCTGATCATTGCCGTTGGCAGTCAAACCTTTTTACAGCCCTGCGTGCATGAGGACGGCAGCTTTGGCGCCTGCCACTGGGCAGGCCAGGCGCTGCTGGGACTGGGCTGCGTCATGGGCGCGCTGGCGGCGCTGGCGCTGGCCCTTCCCCGGGCGCGGCTGGGGCTGTATATCGCCATGCTGCCGGTTAGCGTAATGGGCCTTTTGACTCCGGGCACGCTGATCGATCTGTGCCGCATGAGCACCATGCGCTGCCGGGCGGTGATGCGGCCCGCCATGCTGATCCTGTTTGCCGCCGCCCTGGCCGTATCGGCCCTGGGCGCAGCGCTGAACGCGCGGAAGTGACGCCATGAAAGCATTCTGGCTATCGATCAAAAATCTGACCCGCAAGCCCGGCCGCACGGCCGTCCTGGCGCTGCTCACCGCTTTTCTGGCGCTGGCGGTGTTCGGCGGCTCGGTGGTGGTGCTTTCGCTGCGCAGCGGCCTTGGCAGTCTGGAGGCCCGGCTGGGAGCCGATATCATTCTGGTGCCGTCCTCGGCGGCCAGCAAGGTAAGCTTTCAGAACATGTTCCTGCAGGGCACCACGGGCGCGTTTTACATGGAGGCCTCGGCGCTGGACAAAGCGCTGGAGGTGGAGGGCGTGGAAAAAGCCGCGCCCCAGACCTTTCTGGCCTCGCTGAAGGCCGACTGCTGCTCGGTGAAGATCCAGGTGATCGGCATCGATCCCGAAGCCGATTTTACCGTGCAGCCCTGGATCTCCAGAAGCCTGAGCCGCGGGCTCGCCGATATGGAGGTGGCCGTAGGCTGTAAGGTGGAAGCCGACGTGGGCGAAACGCTGCGGATCTATGATCAGAACTGCAGGGTGGTGGGACAGCTGGAGCCCACGGGGACCGGGCTGGACACCGCCGTATACTGCGATATGGACACCATGCGGAAGCTGTTGGCCGCCGCCGAGGAAAAGGGCGTGACCCACAAAATCGCCAGCGGCGACGATATGATCTCGGCCATTTATGTGAAGGTGAAGGACGGCTTTGATATCGACGCCGTGAACAGCAAACTGACGGGTCATCTGCGCAAGGTGACGGCCGTGCGCACCCGCAGCATGATCACCGGCGTATCCGACAGCCTGGCGGGCATCTCCCGCACGGTGACCGGATTGATCGTCGGCATATGGGCGCTGGCCTTTGTGATCCTGCTGCTGACCTTTGTGCTGATCGTCCGGGAGCGCACCCGGGAGTTCGCCGTACTCAGGCTTCTGGGCACCTCCCGGCGCATGCTGGGCCGCATGGTGCTCTTGGAAGCCGCGCTGTGCAGCCTGCTGGGCGGCGCGGTTGGCGTGGGCATTGGCGCGCTGATCGTGTTTCCCTTCGCGGCGCTCATTGAAAGCAAGCTGCAATTGCCCTACCTGATGCCAAATGCGGGCGTCCTGCTTCTGCTGGCGCTTGGCACGCTGGCGCTGACCGTGGTGATCGGCGCGGCGTCCAGCGCCTGGGCGGCCCGGCGGCTGAGCCGCGTGGATCCAGGCGCCGCTCTGCGGGAGGGAAACTGATATGGATTTGAAGGCTGAAAACATCAGCAAGCGGTATTTCCGCAAAACGGGCGGCGCCAACTATTTCTATGCCGTGCAGCCGGTGAGCCTGACGCTCCCGTCCGGCGCGGTGACCGTGCTGACCGGGCGCAGCGGATCGGGCAAGACCACGCTATTGCACATGCTGGCAGGGCTTTTAACGCCCACCGAGGGCAAGGTGCTGCTGGGCGATACCGATCTGTACGCGCTCAGCGACGTGGCGCTCTCCCGTCTGCGCAATGAAAAAACCGGCGTAGTGCCCCAGGGGCGCAGCGCCGTGGATACCCTGACCGTTCGGGAAAACATTGTATTGCCCGCCCTGCTGTACGGGCGTCCCGCGCCCGCGGAGGCCGCCGCCCAATGGATGGAGCGGCTGGATATCGCCCAGCTGGCCGACGCCTATCCCGCCCAGCTTTCGGGCGGCGAGCTGCGCCGCATGGCCATTGCCCGGGCGCTGGCCCAGGAGCCTGAGATCATTTTTGCCGACGAGCCCACCGGCGACCTGGACGACGAAAACACCGCGGCAGTGCTCTCCGCCCTGCAAGCCGCCGCCCGCCAGGGCAAGGCCGTTTTTCTGGTCACGCACGAGGCCGAAGCGCTCAGGTACGCAGACCGCGCCTTCCGAATGGACGGCGGCGCGCTCAGGGAAATCTCCCTCTCCGACGGGCATCTTTGAACAGCGTGAAATGTCAGGCGCGCCCCGATCGGCCCGCCGTCCATTCCTGTATATGCGATCAAAGCTTTGGATCGGCGTCAGTCTCCACCCGCACCGCCGCGTCCAGCGCCATACCGTCCGGGGTGACGGCACAGTCATAGGCCAGCACCTGCACGCCGGCCCGCCGGGCGTGCCGCAGCGCTTCGGCAAAGGCCGGATGCGTGCGGCTGTTGGGCATGAACAGATGCGGGCCCTTCATCTGGATCACGATGAGCAGCGCGGCCTCATAGCCCGCCGCCGCGGCGCGCTCCAGCTCCCGCAGATGCTTTACGCCGCGCTCCGTAGGCGCGTCGGGGAACAGCGCCACGCCGTTTTCCTCCAGCGTGCAGCCTTTGACCTCCACATAGAGCCTGCGGTCTGCGCCTTCGGCGTAAAAATCCAGCCGGGAGTCGCCGTAAACCGCCTCGGGACGGATAACGGTCACGCCGGGGAACAGCCGGGGCAGCGCTTCGGCTGCGACGCGATTGGGCGCCTGGCTGTCCATGTTCACCAGCATGCCGCCCTTATCGACCGCCACCAGATCGTAGCGCGTTTTCCGATTGGGGTTTTCCGCTTCGGCCAGCCAGACCCGGGCCCCGGGCACAAGCAGTTCCCGGCATCGCCCGGTATTTTTTACATGCACCGTTTCTTCACCGTCCCCGGTTTCCACCTGGGCGATAAAGCGATTGGGCCGGGCGATAAAAACGGCGGGGATCACAGATCGATACAGCTTCATGGCCCTCTCCTTCGTTTTTTTTTATGCATGATACAATGCGCCGCCCGGCGTTGTCAACCATCGGCTCCCTGTGGTATAATATTGCGCGGAACATAAAAAGGAGCTGAACATGGAAGAATACAACAAGATCCTGCTGACCATAGAATATGACGGCGCGGGCTTTGCGGGCTGGCAGCGCCAGGCCAATTTCCGCACTGTACAGGGCGAGGTTGAAAAGGCTGTGAGCCGCGCCGTAGGCCGCGAAACCACCATCTGGGGCGCCAGCCGCACCGACGCCGGCGTCAACGCCACGGGCCAGCGGGCGCATTTTTACAATTACAGCACCATTCCCGCCGAAAAGTTCCCCTTTGTGCTCAATACCATGCTGCCGCCCGACGTGCGCGTCCGCGCCGCTCGGGAGATCCCCGAGGGCATTCACGCCCGTTTTTCCTGCCGGGGCAAAATATATACTTACCGCATCTACAACAGCCGCCACGCCAGCGCCATGCGCCGCAATTTTACCACCCATATCCCGGTGCCCTGCGACGAGGACAAAATGCGCGCGGCCGCCCGGCGCTTTTTGGGCACTCATGATTTTTCGGCCTTTCAGGCGGCGGGCGGAACGGCCAAAACCACCATCCGCCATATCTACGGCCTGGACATCGACCGCCGGGAAGACGATATCACGCTGACCGTACGGGGCGACGCGTTTTTGTATAACATGGTCCGCATCATGGCGGGCACGCTGATCGCCATCGGCCAGGGCAGGCTGAGCCCCGACTGCATCGATGAAGCCCTGGCCACCGGCAACCGGCTGGTGCTGGGCGTCACGGCGCCGCCCAGCGGACTTGAGCTGACCAGGATCTTTTACGACCTGCCGGGCGAAGAACCGCCGGAGGATATGCGCGGCGTCGGGCCGCATTACCAGCCCATTGAATTGTGAATTTTGCAAAGCGATCAGCCATTTATCTTATCGCTAACGCGCATTGCAATTTCCTTGGCCGCTGATTATAATATACTCCGCGCGGGCGGGAAGCCTCCGCGCCAAGGAGGAAACAATGTCAAGAACAGACGCCATTGAACAATATATCACCGCTTTGAACGCGGGCCGAAAATATTACCGCAACTGTATAGCCCGCGGCCAATATCCCTATCCCCAGGTTTTGGATAAGCTGCTGGAAAACCAGGAGACGGCGGGCCAAGTCAATCTGGGCCTGCTGGAGATCCCCGCCGACCGCATCGTAGGCACCTGGGTGGAGGGGCGCAAATCGGCCTTCGCCGGCAATATGATGCCGCTGCTGGATCCCAATACCGAGTTTGGCGATAAGTGGATCAACCTGTGCAACGCGCACCTGGAGGAAGGAATCCGAGATCCCATCAGCTGCATCGAGTATCTGGGCAAGTTTTACATTCAGGAAGGCCATAAGCGGGTGAGCGTGCTCAAAAGCTACGCCTGCCCCACCATTCTGGGCACGGTGAACCGCATCATCCCCGCGCCCTCCGACGATCCGCAGATCCGCCTGTACTACGAGTTCATGGACTTCTATAAGCTCAGCGGCTCCTATCTGGTCAGCTTCACCAGTCCGGGCGGCTACGCCAAACTGCAGGCCGCCCTGGGCCTGGAGCCCGACCAGGTTTGGAGCGAAACGCTGTCCCGGGATTTTTCCAGCTTTTACCGGGCGTTCACCGCTGTATTTGACCGCGTGAACGTTGAAAAGCTGCCCTTAACGCCGGGCGACGCGCTGCTGTCCATCCTGGGAATACAGCCCTACAGCGAAGTCCAGGCCATGTCCGCCGAGCAATTGAAGAACGCGCTGACGCTGCTTTGGCCCGATATGCGTCTGCTGGCCCAGGGCGAGCCCATATCGGTGAGCGCCGCTCCCGAGGAAAAGGAAAAGGGGCTGCTGGGCCGCATTCTGGGAACGCCCCGGCTGCACGCCGCCTTTATTTATACCTTCGATCCCGAAAAAAGCCCCTGGGCCTCGGCCCATCGGCAGGGGCAGCAGTACCTGGCCGATAAGCTGGGCGACAGCGTGACGGTAAGCGATTACCTATGCGGAGACGACCCGTTGGAAACCATGGAGCAGGCCATCGCCCAGGGCGCCAACGTGATCTTCGCCACCGCGCCTTCGCTGGTGGGCGTCTGCCGCCGTATCGCCGCCCGGCATAAAAACGTGGTGGTGTTCAACTGCTCGCTGTCGGTGCCCTACGCCGGGGTACGCGGCTATTACGCGCGCATTTACGAGGGCAAATTTATATCGGGCGCCATCGCCGGGGCCATGGCCGCCAACGACAGCATCGGCTATGTGGCCAATTATCCCATTCTGGGCGTGCCCGCCGCCGTGAACGCCTTCGCCCTTGGCGCGCGGCTGACCAATCCCCGCGCCACAGTGCACCTGCGCTGGAGCTGCCTGCCGGGCAATCCCTTCAAGGATCTGCTGGATGAGGGCGTCAGCGTCATCAGCAATCGGGATGAGGACGGCGCCAAGCCCTTCCTTTCCTGGCACCTGGGCACCTTCCAGGTAGCCGGCAGCGGACTGCTGACGCCGCTGGCCTCGCCCTGCTGGAACTGGGGCAAGTTTTACGAAAAGACCATGCGCTCGCTGCAGGTGGGCGGCATTGACGCGCTGCGGGACAGCCGCCGCGCCGTCAACGACTGGTGGGGCCTGAGCACCGGCGTGGTGGATGTGAGCGTGCCGGACAGCCTGCCCGCGGGTATGAAGCAGCTGGTACGCATCCTGAAAAACGGCGTCATTGACGGCGCGATCGATCCTTTCCTTTGCCCGCTGACGGCTCAGGACGGCACGTCGATCAGCGACGGCAGCCGCCTGTTCACCCCCGAGGAAATCATGCATATGGACTGGCTGTGCGACAACGTGGAGGGAAGCATTCCCGCCTTTGACAGCCTGCTGCCCCAGTCTCAGGATCTGGTGCGGCTGCTGGGCGTGTACAGGGAGGCTATCCCGCCCAAAACAGAGGAAGCTGCGCTATGAGGATACTGCTGGTCGCCGACGAGGAAGCGCCCTATCTGTGGGATTATTACCAACCGGGAAGGCTGGACGGCATCGACTGCGTGCTGTCCTGCGGAGATCTCAAACAGGAGTATCTGGAATTCCTGGTCACCATGAGCAACAAGCCCCTGTACTATGTCTGCGGAAACCATGACAAGGGCTATGTTCATTTTCCCCCCGAGGGCTGCGAATGCGTGGAAGACCAGCTGGTGAATATCGGCGGGCTGCGCGTGCTGGGGCTGGGCGGATGCATCCGCTACAACCCCGGGCCTTTCCAGTTTACCGATCAGGAGATGGAAAAGCGCGTGCGCAAGGCCCGCAGAAAGATCAAAAAGGCCGGCGGCGTGGATATCGTGATCACCCATGCCCCGCCCAAGGGCGTGGGCGACGCCCCGGATAACGCCCACCGCGGCTTCGCCGCTTTCCTGCCGCTGATGGACGAGTTTCATCCCCGCTACCTGATCCACGGGCATGTGCACCAAAGCTATGGCAACGGGCATCCCCGCGCCATCCAGTACGGCGAGACCACAGTGCTCAACGCCGTGGGCTGGCAGATTCTGGAAATCGATGCGCCTGCGCGCCCGCGCAAAAAGGGGCTGTCGCAATGGACGGAAAGGCTGAAAAAAGCGATCAATCGGTGATGCGAGGAAAAAAACGCGCTGTTATGCGGCAGGTACAATGCTTTCAATTCTCCGGCATTTTTGAAACATGAAAAAGCAAAGGAGACGTTAAGGGGCGCCGCCCCTTAAAAACCCCGCTGGGGTGCAAGTTGCGCCCCAGACCCCGCCAGCGACAGATGTTGCTTGACGCGGTGAACCGGCAGCTTCCCGCAGTTGATTGAAACGGGTTGGCGCAAAGAGCGCTCCGGAAATACGCCGCAACACAAAAAACGACTGGATTCGAGCAAGCTCGATCCAGCCGTTTTGCTTATGCGGCTATGACGCTATCGCGTCATTGACGTCGGCAAGCCGCCGTCATTTCCGGTGCGGGTATTGCGTTAAACTTTCGATATCAAGCCCCAGTCTGAGGTAGGCACGTGAAGCGGGCCAAGGATTGCGCAGCAATCCCCAAAAAGGCGGGAGACGACAGATGGAGCTTGCTCCGATCTGACGACTCTCGCCTTTTTCATTGGCCTCAGACGGCCTCTTTACGCCAACCCAAAAGCTAAACTGGCGGAAAATGTTTGTAGGTGCAACCAAGCTTGTTCGCCGGGATGGAGTCCAGAGGCTCAAGCGGGCCTTTGGCGCAGAGCTCGAGGCCGCGGAGGCCTCGAACGTCTCCCCATAATCATCTCTTTACAGCAACTTCCAAAACAAGCATCCCTCCGTCACACACGAAAGCCGCCCGGATCTGAGCAAGCTCGACCCGGGCGGCCTTTATCGATTGTGCATTCCCAGGGCTCTTTTCAGCGCTCCTGTTTGACTCAATTATTTGATCTGCTCGTACTTATCGCGGGCCACATAGGTGGTGTGCAGCAGATGATGCGCCTTATGGCTGCCGGGCTCGCCCAGGTAATCCTTGTAGAGCACCTTGAGCTCCTCATTGTCCTGGCTCTTGCGGCGGGGCTTACCTTCGTCCTCGCCGTACAGCGCCTTGGCGCGCTCCGCGGACACATTGACGCCCATGCGCACATCGCTCTTGACGATGGGCTGGCCGCCGCCTGTAACGCAGCCGCCGGGGCAGCACATGATTTCGATGAACTGGTACTGCTTTTCGCCGCTGCGCACGCTGTCCAGCAGCTGCTGGGCGTTGCCCGTGCCATGGGCCACAGCCACGTTGATCTTGGTGCCGTTCAGGTCGATCTCGGCTTCCTTGACGCCCTTCAGGCCGCGCACCTCATGGAATTCCACCTTTTCCAGCTCTTTGCCGGTAACGGCTTCATAAGCGAAGCGCAGCGCGGCTTCCATCACGCCGCCGGTAGCGCCGAAGATGACGCCGGCACCGGTGCTTTCGCCCAGCAGGCTGTCAAAGTCCTCATCGGGCAGGTTGGCAAAATCGATGCCGGCGGCGCGGATCATGCGGGCCAGCTCGCGGGTGGTGATGACCTCGTCCACATCCTGAAGGCCGTTGGCGCTCAGCTCGGGACGCTTGGCCTCAAACTTCTTGGCGGTGCAGGGCATCACGGATACTACGGCGATATTCTGGGGATCAATGCCGGCTTTTTCGGCGTAATAGCTCTTGATCACAGCGCCCAGCATTTCGTGGGGGCTCTTGCAGCTGGACAGATTGGGCAGGAAATCGGGATTGTAGGTTTCGCAATACTTGATCCAGCCGGGAGAGCAGCTGGTGATCATGGGCAGCACGCCCTTGTTGGTCAGACGCTGCACCAGCTCGGTGCCTTCCTCCAGGATGGTCAGGTCAGCGCCGAAATCGGTATCGAACACCTTGTCGAAGCCCAGGCGGCGCAGAGCGGCCACCATCTTGCCGGTGACGCTGGTGCCCATGGGCAGGCCAAACTCCTCGCCCAGGGCGGCGCGCACGGCGGGCGCGGGCTGCACAACCACATGTTTGGGGCCGTTCAGGAGCGCCTGCACGGGCTTGATGCTGTCCTTTTCACGCAGCGCGCCCACGGGGCAGGCCACGATGCACTGGCCGCAGTTGACGCAGCCGGTCTGGGCCAGCTTGAGGCTCCAGGGGCTTTCGATGGCGGTATTGAAGCCGCGGCGCACAGCACCGATCACGCCCACGTTCTGCAGGTTATGGCAAGCAGCCACGCAGCGGCGGCACAGCACGCACTTATTGTTGTCGCGCACCACGCAGGGGCTGGCGTCGTCCACTTCATAATGGTTCACGCCGCCGGCATAGTAATTGTCATCCTCAATGCCCAGGTCGCGGCACAGATCCTGCAGTTCGCAATTGTTGTTGCGGACGCAGCTCAGGCACTTGCGGTCATGAATGGAGAGCAGCAGCTCCACCACGGTTTTGCGGGCTTCGCGCACGGCGGGGGTATTGGTTTTGACCACCAGGCCCTCGCTGACAGGATACACGCAGGCGGCCTGCAGCGCGCGGGCGCCAACATCCACCACGCAGACGCGGCAAGCGCCGATCTGGTTGACGTCCTTCAAATAGCACAGCGTGGGAATGTGAATATTGGCCTGGCGGGCAGCTTCCAGCACGGTGCTGCCGGCGGGCACGGACACCTGCACGCCGTCAATTGTCAAATTGATCATGTTTTCCATACAGCTGTCCTCCTATTACTGACGGGAAATGGCGCCAAAGCGGCACTTCTCCATACAAGCGCCGCACTTGAGGCACTTGGCGGGATCGATGACATGAGGCTGCTTGACGGTGCCCTCGATGGCGTTGCCGGGGCAGACGCGCGCGCAGGCGGTACATCCGCGGCACTTGTCGGGATCGATCTTATACTGCAGCAGCGCCTTGCAATGGTGAGCCGGGCACACATGATCGCGGATATGCGCTTCGTATTCGTTGCGGAAGAAGCGGAGGGTAGCCAGCACAGGGTTGGGCGCGGTCTGGCCCAGGCCGCACAGCGCGGTGGCCTTGATGCCGGTGGCCAACTCTTCCAGCTTTTCGATATCGCCTTCTTCGCCCTTGCCTTCCACGATGCGGTTCAGGATCTCCAGCATGCGGCGGGTACCCACGCGGCAGGGGGTGCACTTGCCGCAGCTTTCATCGCAGGTGAACTCCAGGAAGAAGCGGGCGATATCCACCATGCAGTCGTCCTCGTCCATGACGATCATACCACCGGAACCCATCATGGAGCCCGCGGCGATCAGGTTATCATAATCAACGGGGGTATCCAGCAGGGAGGCGGGCAGACAGCCGCCGGAGGGGCCGCCGGTCTGCACGGCCTTGAACTTTTTGCCGCCCGGACAGCCGCCGCCGATATCGTAAATGATGGTGCGCAGCGTGGTGCCCATGGGCACTTCCACCAGGCCGGTGTTGTTGATCTTGCCGCCCAGCGCGAACACCTTGGTGCCCTTGCTCTTTTCGGTACCCATGCTGGCGAACCAGTCGGCGCCGTTCAGGATGATCTGGGCCACGTTGGCGTAGGTTTCCACGTTGTTCAGCATGGTGGGCTTGCCAAACAGGCCTTTGACCGCCGGGAAGGGAGGCCGGGGGGTGGGCTCGCCGCGCTTGCCCTCGATGGAGTGCATCAGCGCCGTTTCCTCGCCGCAGACGAACGCGCCGGAACCTAGGCGGATCTTGATATCAAAGCTGAAGTCGGTGCCGAAAATGTTTTCGCCCAGCAGGCCGTATTCGCGGGCCTGGCCGATGGCGATCTCCAGGCGCTTGACGGCGATGGGGTACTCGGCGCGGACGTAAATGTAGCCCTCCTGGGCGCCGCTGGCATAGCCGGCGATGGCCATGGCTTCCAGCACGCTGTGGGGATCGCCCTCCAGCACGCTGCGGTCCATGAACGCGCCGGGGTCACCCTCGTCGGCGTTGCAGGCCTCGTACTTGACGGGGCCGGGGCTGTTATAGGTGAACTTCCACTTGAGGCCGGTGGGGAAGCCGCCGCCGCCGCGGCCGCGCAGGCCGGAATCCAGCAGGACCTGGATCACGTCGTCGGGGGTCATCTCGGTGAGGACCTTGC
>JAFUDW010000131.1 GCA_017464225.1 Clostridia bacterium
AGGACTTTCCGATAAAGCGGCATCCTACCCCAGCCAGCTCAGCGGCGGCCAGAAACAGCGCATCGCCATCGTGCGCGCGCTGATGATGGAGCCCGAGGTCATGCTCTTTGACGAGCCTACCAGCGCCCTGGATCCCGAAATGATCGGCGAGGTGCTGGACGTGATGAAGGCGCTGGCCGAATCGGGCATGACCATGATCGTGGTCACCCACGAAATGCGCTTTGCCCGGGAAGTATCAACCCGCACGCTGTTCCTGGACGGCGGCCATATCGAGGAGGACAAGCCCAGCCACGAGCTGTTTGACCATCCCGAAAGCCCGCGGCTCATCAGCTTCCTAAAAAAGGTACTGTAAATAACACATATTATGAACACGCGTCTATTGACAAGGCGTCAAACGGGTGTATAATAATATCGAAATTGAATAAAAGCGTTCTTCAGGGCAGGATGAAAGTCCCTACCGGCGGTAAAGCCCGCGAGCCGAAAGGTTGATCCGGTCAGATTCCGGAGCCGACAGTACAGTCTGGATGGAAGAAGAAGGTTTTTTCCATGAAATGTTTGCATTTCGCCTCCTGAAGCGCTTTTCAGGAGGTTTTTCTTTTGCAGCAAGCCGAACGCAAGCCGGGAACCAAAGCGATCAGGCCGTACCTTTATCTGTTACCCATGCTGGTATTCGCGGTGGGTTTCGTGTACTACCCTTTCGTTAAAAATATGATCCAAAGCGTTTCCGTGGTCAATTTTCTGGGCCAGATCACGGGATTCGCCGGGCTGGAAAATTACCGCTATCTGTTTTCCCGCCGGGAATTCGCCATCGCGATGGCGAACACGCTCAAGCTCATGGGCGTCAACGTGCCGGTAACGCTGATCATCACCATCCTGCTGGCCTGGTTCAGCGCCCGCCCCCGGCGCTGGGGCCCGGTATATGAAACCATGCTGGCCCTGCCCATGACGGTATCCATGGCCGCCATCACGCTGATCTTTAAAGTGCTGCTCAACCCCACCGTGGGCTTTGTCAATTACGCGCTGGGCATCCGCGCGGGATGGTATACCGATCGTCATACCGCCATGGGCGGCATCCTGCTTCTGACCGTCTGGATGGGCATCGGGTTTAATTATCTGCTGTTCCTTTCAGCCTTCCGCTCGGTGCCTGAGGATATGATCGGCAGCGCCAGGCTGGAGGGCGCGGGGCCCGTCGCCGTGCTGCTGCGGGTGCAATTGCCCATGATATCGCCCACCATCCTGTATGTGGCCTGCACCAACATGATCCAGGCCATGATGACCAGCGGCCCCATCCTGATACTGACTCAGGGCGGGCCATCCCGTTCCACCACCACGCTGATTTATCTGATGTACACGTCGGGCTACCGCTCCTCCAATTATGGGCTGGCGGCATGCGTGAGCCTGATCGCCTTCGCAATGACGCTCCTTTTTGCGATCATGCTGTTCTGGCTGGAGGGAAGGCGGGTGCATTACCAATGAAAAACGCGCGCCGTTACCTCCGCCGCGAGCTCGCGCCCGGACTTGCCGGGGTATTCTTCGGCTGTCTGCTGCTGTTTCCGGTGTTTTACGGCGTCATGGGCGCCTTTAAGACGCCCGCCGAATTCAGCGCCTATCCCCCCACGGTATTCCCCGCCAGCTTTCGCAATCTGGAAAATTTCCGGACGGTGTTCACCCAGGTCCCCATGGCCCGGTACTTTCTCAACTCGCTGATCACCGCCGCGCTGACCTCCGCCGTGCGGCTGGCTGTGGCGGCACTGGCGGCTTATGCCTTCGCCTTTTATCGCTTCCGGGGCGAAAAAACGCTGTTTTTCCTGATCCTGGGCACCATGATGCTGCCGGCCGATACGCTGGTGATCACCAATTACCAAACGGTATCCCGTTTTGGGCTGCTGGATACCTACCTGGGCATCTGCGTGGTATCCTTTGTGAGCGCTTCCCAGATGTTCATGCTCCGCCAGCACTTTAAAGCCGCCCCCACAGCCGTGCGGGAGGCTGCCCAGCTGGACGGCTGCGGCGATCTGCGCTTTGCCTTTTCCGTGCTGCTGCCCATGAGCCTGCCGCTGGTGCTGATATTGTTTGTGCAAAGCTTTGTGACCCAATGGAACGCCTATCTGTGGCCGCTGCTGGTGACCAACAGCAACAATATGCGCACGGTACAGGTAGGCGTCACGATGCTGACATCCATCGAGGGCACCAATTATGAAACCGTGCTGGCCGGAGCTACCGTGGCCATGCTGCCTGCGGCGCTGCTGTTCGCGGCGCTTCGGAAAAGCCTGACCCGCACCATGAGCCAGGGCGCTGTGATCGGTTAAAAGGGGCCCGCGCCTCTTGAAACAAAATCCTTTAAGGAGGAATAAAATAATGAAGAAACGCATCTTATCCGCGCTGATGGCCCTCATGTTTTTGGCGGGGATGATCGGCTGCGCCCAGGCCGAGCCCGAACAGCTCGTTTTCTGGCACTCCATGTCCGATGCCGCCGGTCAGCTGATCGACAAGTACGTGGCTGAATTCAACAGCACCGTCGGCGCGGCGCAGGGGATCGCCGTCGAGGCCGTTTACCAGGGCACCTACGCCGAAGCCGTGACCAAAATGAACGGCATGCTGAGCAGCGGCCAGGCCGACGCCCTGCCCGATGTGATGCAGATGGACGCCACGGGCAAGGTCTCCTTTGCCGCGGCGCAAACGGCCTATACCGTGGACGATCTGCTGGGCGAGCATCCCGATATTGACCTGAGCGGCATGCTGGCCCCGGCCATGGCCAACTGGCAATTGGCGGGCAAGCAGCTGGGGCTGCCCTTCGCCACGTCGACCACCGTGACTTATTACAATAAAACCGCTTTGGACGCCGCGGGCTTCTCCGCGCCGCGCACGCTGGCCGATATCGGCGCGCTGTCCGCCCTTGGCAGCGAGGATATCGCCGTATACGCCGCCGTACCCAATACGCCCACCCTGGCCAACTGGCTGGGACAGCTGGGCAGCGATCTGGTGGATCGCCATAACGGCACCGAAGGCACAGCCCAGGCGCTGGATTGCATAGAAAACGGCGCGCTGGTCGCCTTCCTGCAGGCCTGGAAGGAGCTGTACGCCACCGGCGCACTGGTCAATCGCAGCGGCTCCGCCGACGAATTTGTGGCCGGACGCCAGCTGATCATGACCAGCAGCTCCTCCAGCGTGGCTTCGCTGCTAAACCGCATCGGCGACAGCTTTGAGCTGGGCGTGGCGGGATATCCCCGGGTCAGCGAGGACGCGGCGGCCGGCGCCACGGTATCGGGCAGCTGCCTGGTGATGTTTGACCACGGCGAAAACCGCCGGAACGCCGCATGGGCCTTCGTGCAATATCTGATCAGCGCTGAGGTTCAGGCAGATTTTGCCCGGGGCACGGGCTACCTGCCCTCCAACGCCGCCGCGGCTCAAAGCGATATATGGCAGGCGCTGATGGCCGAATATCCCCAGTACGGCGTCGGGCTGGAGCAGCTGATGGAAACGCCGGACACCATGCGCAGCGTCACCGTGGGACCCTCGGCCGATTTCTATTACGCCATCATGAACGACGTCTCCGATATGCTGGAGGACGATCTGACCGCCGAGGAAACTGCGGAGATCATGCAGGAAGATCTGGGCGGTATGCTGGAGCAGTACGCCCGCGCCAACCCTTGATGCCGATCGGATGTAAAAATGTTACAAAATAATAAAATTAAGGGAAAAAACGGGTACGCAGATTGTATTTTCGGAGAAAAATGATTGACTGCTCTTTCGGTTTGCAGTATAATAGCAAACGGATATTATTGCATTTTTTACAAAATGCTTAATATCTGTACGCAAAATTGGTATCTCTGGGTGAATTTGGCTCTGCCGGCGGACGCGATAAACGGGGGAGGACATGAGAAGATCAAATCGTTTCAGTGGACTTTCCCGGAGAAGGAAAGCGTTTTTCCTGCTCATCTTCATCGTCGTAGCCATTGTGGCGCTGGCGGGGACCTATCTGCTGGGCCGCTGGTATGAAAACAGAGGTTATGAGGAAGAACGCCAGCAGATGAGCGAAAACTTCGGCCGTCTGCCCACGGTGGTCTACAACGACCAAACCTACCTGCGCAGGCCCGAGGTGACCACGCTGCTGCTCATGGGCGTGGATCAGCGGGATGAGACCCAGAACAGCGGCTACCGCAACGGCGGCCAGGCGGACTTTTTGCTGCTGATCGCCATCGACAGCGCCAAGCAGCAGATCCACCAGCTGCAGGTAGACCGCGACGCCATCACCGACGTGCCCATCGTGGGCGTTCTGGGCAACGATACCGGCACGCGCCTGATGCAGATCTGCCTGTCCCACTCCTACGGCGGCAATGAAGAAGAGCGCTGCCGGCATACGGTGCAGGCGCTGGCCAATCTGCTGGGCGGAGAAACGGCGCAGCATTGTCTGTCGATTCGTATGGACGCCATCGGAGAGCTGAACGACCTGCTGGGCGGCATTACGGTGACCGTGCCCGACGATTACTCCCATCTGGATCCCGCCATGCAAAAGGGCGCCGTGGTGACGCTGAACGGCACGCAGGCCGAACTGCTGGTCCGTTCCCGCCTCAACATGGAAAAGAATACCAACGCGGACCGCATGGTGCGCCAGCGCGCGTTCATGAGCGCCGTCATTGAAAAGATCCGCAGGAACCTGAAAGAGAACACCGATTTTGCCGGCACGCTGTTTGATATCATGGAAAAGGTTTCGGATTACACCGACCTGCAGCGCGCGCAGATGATCAACGAAGTGACCCAAGCGCTGACCTACGATATTCTTCCCGTCGAAACGCTGACGGGTGAATATACAATCGGCTCCAACGGCTTTATGGAATTCCACGCAGACGAGGATGCAACTGTAAAGTGGGTTCTGGACACGCTGTATGAGCTGAGAAATTGAAGGGAGAACAAAAAACCATGAAGAAACTGATCGCTATCATGCTGACCCTGATCATGACCCTGTCCCTGGCTACCGCTTTCGCCACCAGCAGCATTACCGCCAGCGACGTCGCTGAGGTTGTTGTTGAGCCCACCGCCGCTCCCGCCGCCACCACCGCCGCCGCTGTGGAAGAAGTGGAAGAAGAGCCCGTTGAGGAAGAAGAAGAACTGGTTGTCGCCATCATCGCGGAAACCGAAGAGCAGACTGCCGAGCTGGAAAAGATCGAGGAATTCATCAAGGAAGCTCCTCTGGCCGAATACTTCGCTGAAGAAGAGTTCGCCGAAGAACTGGCCGACAAGGATCTGCAGCTGGACGAAATGGTTCCCATGCTCATCGAAAACTATGAGCCTGAAATGGGCGAACTGACCCTGACCGTGAAGTTCGACACCGTTTACGAAGAAGACGATCCCATCTACGTGCTGGTTGCTCTGTTTGACGAAGAAGGCAACGTGAACTGGGTTCTGATCGACGCCGAGAACGTGACCGTTACCGCCGACGGCAGCCTGAGCATCAAGTTCCCCACCGAGCTGCTGGAGCAGATGAGCGCCGCCGCTTCCGTGTCCCTGGCCGTTCTGAGCGAGAAGCCCGCTATCTGAAACTGACAAACGCACCTTTGCCCGTCAGGGCGGCTGTTCATCGGCCGTCCTGGCGGGATAAACGGGATCATACGGCAAGCATCCGGCTGTAAGCTCCCAGAAGTACAGCGCAAACCCATACGATCGGAGAACAGATATGAGTTTACAGGAAACCAAAAACGGGCAGATCATGACGATTGAAACCCAACAGAGACAAAACGAGACAGAGATCGACCTGATCGAGCTGTTATACCGTTTACTGGAAAACGCAAAGTATATCATCCCCGCGGCCATCGTAGGCGCGATCCTTGCCGGCGTATATACTTTTATGTTTGTTACTCCCACCTACACCGCCACTTCCAAGCTTTACGTGGTCAATACCAGCAATGCTGTGGTTGACCTGTCGTCCCTGCAGATCGGTACTCAGCTGGCCTCGGACTATAAGGAAGTTTTCTCCAACTGGCATGTTCATGAGCGCGTGCTGGAGAAGCTGGATCTTCCCTATACTTACGCCCAGCTGAACAACATGGTATCGGTCTCCAATTCGGAATCGCAGCGCATCCTGCACATCAAGGTGGTATCCACCTCGCCCGACGAGGCAAAGCTGATGGCGGATACCTATGCCGAGGTGGCACAGGAGTTCATTGCCGAAGTTATGTCCACTCAGCGGCCCAACATCTTTGAAGAAGCGAGGCGCCCCGGCACGCCCTCATCCCCCAACAAGACCCGCAACATCATGCTTGGGTTCCTGCTGGGCGGCATCATTGCGGCGGGCATCGTGGTGGTTCAGTTCATCGCAGATGACAGGCTGCACAACGAGGAAGACTTCGTCAAGTATATCGATCTGCCTGTGCTGGGCATCATGCCGAGCCAGCAGGAAGAATCGCGGCAGCATGAATCCAAACGGGGGAAGAAAAAATCATGAGAATGGCACAGTTTAACCGCTTGAATCCGCTGGATTATACCGGCGCTGAAGCGATCAATACCATTAGCAGTAATCTTTCTTTCACCGGACGGCACATCCATAAGGTTGTCATCACCAGCTGCAATTCCGGCGACGGAAAAAGCTACATGAGCGTTCATATCGCCTGCAATATGGCGCAGCGCGGCAAAAAAGTGATCCTGGTGGACTGCGACCTGCGTAAATCCAACCTGGTCAGCCGTTACAACATCTCGGTCACCGGCAGCCTGACGGGCCTTGCGCACTATCTTGCCGGGCATAATTCCCTGGAGGAAACGGTGTATAACACCAATATCCCCAACATGGATTTTATGCCGACGGGCCAGGATATCGCCAACCCCATCCCCCTGCTGCTTTCCCCCGCGTTCCCCGACCTGCTGAACTATCTGGCGCAGCAATATGATATGGTCATCGTTGACGCTCCGCCTGTCGGCCTGGTCATTGACGCGGCTGAAATCGCGCGCTGCTGTGACGGCGTGATCATGGTTGCCAAGTACAACCACACCCATCGCAAGGAAATGCTGAACGCCAAGCAGCAGATTCTTCAAACCGGCACGCCTATCCTGGGCTGCGTTCTGAACGAGGTTTCCTTCGAGGGACTGAGCGCGAAGAAGTATTATAACAAGTCTTATTACTCCCACTACGGTGATTATTATCGCAAGGGAGAAGGTTAATCCGGGAATATGCAATATATTGACATTCATCACCACATTATCCATGGGGTAGATGATGGGCCGTCCGATTTTAATCGGACGCAGGAAATGCTGCAAAGGGCGCATGAGAACGGTGTAACGGTGATTGCCGCCACATCGCACGCCATGCCCGGATTGCAGCGTTTTCCTTTGGACGCCTATCTGGAGCATCTGAAAATGGCTCAGGAATGGAGCGACGCTCAGGGGTTGGGCATCCGGATCTGTAATGGATCGGAGATCTTTTATACCCGCGATACCGTGCGCATGCTCCAGGAGGGACGGGTATTGACCCTGAACAGCACGCAGACCGTATTGGTGGAATTCAATCCTTCCGACGAATATACTCCCATCCGGGAGGCCGTGCGTCAGATCGGCAATGCCGGGTTCACCGTCATTGTAGCTCATGCCGAACGCTATGAGGGCACGCAGGATTTTAACCATCTGAAAGAGCTCCAGGAGGACTTTGGCGCATACATTCAGATCAATGCCAGCACCATCATTTCTCCCGGCGGATTCATGCGCAAGCGTTGGCTCCGTAAGCTGATCGATAAGGGCTGCTGCGATATGGCAGCCACTGACGCCCACAATACCACCAGCCGCCCATGCAGGATGAAGCAGTGCTATGAGACGCTCGAATCCGGATGGGGCAAGGAAGTGGCCGATAGGCTTTGCTATTCCACGCCCGCCAAGCTATTGTCGCTTTGAGCTGAAACGATATAGTGCATAAAACCACCGAACAATTTTTTGTTCGTGGTTTTTTTATTTGTTCTGCTTAACTTTACTCTAAATAAGATTCGACAAAGGAGGACGTTAAGGGGTGCTTCCCCTTATCGTCCCTCCTCGAATTCCTTTTTCACAATACATTCAAATAGCAGCCTTCTATATTCAATTTAAAGCTTTTTCCGCATAATAACTGTGGAACCGTCTTGGCTGAACACCGCAAACCCCGCTTTCTCATACAGACGAAGCGGCCCGGTAAAGGCAAGGGCAGTTTGCTGCTCCTCCATTGGGTATGCTTCAACAAAAGCGTAGCCTTCCTCTTTCGCGTCAGCGCAAACCCGATCAAGCAGCTGGGCCGCAATGCCCATGCCTCGATACTCCGGACTGATTTCAAAGCATACGATCGATTTTATTTGTCCCTTGCGCCGGCAATCGTGTGGCGGATGATCTTTCGGTATATGGTCAAGATCAAAAGCGCCGACCCGGAAATAGTTCATTCTGTCATTGGCATTGCACCAACCGATGGAAAGCCCTTTATCAAACGCCAGATACCCCTGGATCATCCCTTCCCGCACCATGTGTGCGGCGGTTTGCCGCAACGCGTTTTTCCAGCCCTCTACGCCTTCGCCATACCGCTTTGCCTGATCGCGCATCCGCTCTATCTGCGCCGCGCTCATATTAAAGGCGTTGCAATAGCACGGATAATACGGCGAACCGTCCGAAAAGGCGCGATGATCAAAAAAGTCCAGATATGATTCTTCCAGCTCCGGCGACAGCGCTTTGATTTCAACCTTCATATTTACTCCCGCGCATCATTATCCCCTTGATTATAGCATAGCAAATATTCTATATACAAGGATTTTCATGATGCCGTCAGCTTGATAACCCTGCTGTTCCCCCATCCGCCGTATAAACCTGACGTTTCCGGACAAGATACCACAGAGTAAACTTGCGGAGTTGAGAGCATGGGGCAAAAACCGCTTTTCACCGGCGTCTGTACGGCGCTGATCACGCCATTTACCCAAGGCCGGGTGGATGAAGACGCCCTGCGAAGGCTGATTCGCAGGCAATTGGACGCAGGCATCCCTGCCCTGACGATCTGCGGCACCACAGGAGAAAGCAGCACGCTGCGGGATGACGAATGGGAGCTGACTCTCCGCTGCGCTATTGAGGAAGCCCGTGGAAAGGCAGCGATCATTGCCGGCACGGGAACAAACGATCTTCGCCGCACGATCACGCGCGCCCGCCTTGCCGAAAAGCTCCAGGCGGACGCCCAGCTCGTTGTAACGCCCTATTACAATAAAACCACCCAAGCCGGGCTCATTGCCTACTATACGCGCCTGGCGAGCTACAGCGATCTGCCCATGATCCTGTATAACGTACCCGGACGGACAGGGCTGAACATGCTGCCCGGAACAGCTGCGCGTCTGGCCGCCAACTCCCATATCATCGGCATTAAGGAGGCCAGCGGCAATCTTGGACAGATGGCCGAGCTGATCAGGGCCAGCGACCTGCCGGTCTATTGCGGAAGCGATGAGCTGAACGCGCCCGCTTTGCAGCTGGGAGCGCAAGGCATGATCTCTGTGCTTTCCAATCTGTTCCCCAATGAAGCGCTCCGCCTCTTCTCGGCGCCGAAACACACCGCGAACGCTATGCAGCAGGCATTCACGCCGCTGATCAAAGCGCTGTTTTCCGAAACCAATCCGGCCCCGGTAAAAGCCGCCCTGAGCCTGATGGGCCTTTGCAGCGATGAAGTGCGGCTGCCGCTGGTGCGGGTACAGCCTGAAACGCTGGAACGCCTTCGGCGCTTGCTGCCTAGGGAGGCGCTGCAGTGAAAACGCTGCTGATATCCGGTTATGACGGGCGAATGGGGCAGGAAACCGTCCGTCTGGCCGCTTCGTATGGGTTTGACGCGCAGCCCTTCAACCCGGATGCTCCCGGAGACGTCATTATCGATTTCTCTCATCCGGATCTCCTTCCCTCCCTCCTGAAGGGCGGCTTGCCGCTGGTCATCGGCACCACAGGCTTCTCCCCCATCCAGCGACAAGCCATTCAAAACGCCGCCGCAGCGCGGCCCATTTTCCTGGCCGCCAATTTCAGCCCGGGGATCTGGGTTTTGCAAAGGCTTGCGGCAATGGCTGGCGAGCTTCTGCCTGGTTGGGATGCCGCCCTGATTGAGCGCCATCACGCAAAAAAGCAGGACAGCCCCAGCGGGACCGCCCTGCAGCTTGCCGAGCAAGCCAACATTCACCAGGTTTGTTCCATACGCGGCGGAACGGTGCGCGGCATCCATGAGCTTTCCTTTCTCGGTCCGGAAGAAAGCCTTGCGCTGATCCATACAGCGGAAAGCCGCGCTGTTTTTGCCCATGGCGCGCTGCGGGTGGCCTGCTGGCTTTTAGACCGTCCAAACGGCCTCTATGGCATGGACGATTTGATGCAAACATAGTTCTTATCTTTGGTTTATATGATTTTGTCGGAGTTTTGTGGGGAAGGGGAACGTTAAGGGGCGCTGCCCCTTAAAAACCCCGCTGGGATGCAAGTTGCACCCCAGACCCCGCCAGTTGCGGATGTAAGTTGGCGTCATGAATAAGCAATTTCCCGCAGTTGAGTAAATAGAGCTTTTCGCAAAGAGCGCACCGGAAATACGCGATCAACAAAAACAACCCAGACTCGAGCAAGCTCGGTCTGGGTATTTCTGTATGATCGCTATGACGCTGTCGCGTCATTGACGTCGGCAAGCCGCCGTCATTTCCGGTGCGGGTAACATATCGAAGCTTTGTAATCGCATATCAAGTCTGAGGTTGGCACGCGAAGCGGGCCGAGGATTGCGCAGCAATCCCGAAAAAGGCAAGGGGCGGCAGATGGAGCTTGCTCCAATCTGTCGG
>JAFUDW010000132.1 GCA_017464225.1 Clostridia bacterium
AAAAAGGTGCTCAGTATGGCGGGCATCACAATAGGGATGGTCACGCGCCGGATGATGGTAAAGCGGCTGGCCTTGAGGATGGTGGCGCTTTCCTCCAGTGTGGCGTCCATGTTTTTCAGTATGCCGCCGATGAGCAAATAGGCGAAGGGCGAATAGTGCAGGCCGATCACCACGATCATGGGGAACAGACCAAACACAAACCATTCAGGCATACAGATGCCGGTAAGCGATTCCACCATGCCCACCACGCCGCCGCCCACTTTGCTGTTCTGGAACATATTCGTCCAGAAAAGCGCCAGCGTCCAGGCGGGCATCATGTAGGGAAATACGAACACGGCGGAAATGAATTTTTTGCATTTCAAATCGGAGCGAGTGATGAACCAGGCCACCGTACCGCCGATCAGGATGCCCAGCAGTCCAGCGCCCGAGGCCACGATCAGCGAATTGGTCAGCGGCGTCCAGAAGTTGCTTCGGCTCCATTCCTTGTCGGCAAAGAGCATTTGATAGTGGTTCAGCGTCCAGCTGCCCACCGGTACGCGCAGCATTTTGCGCTCGGTGCCCGCATGCACGGTGAACATGTTGGTCAGCATGGTCACCATGGGAAAGAGCGAAAGCACCACAAGCACCACCAGGAAAATGAGCAGGATCAGGTTGGCGGGCTTGGAGAAAAAGGCCTTCAGACGATAGCGAAACGGTTCGCGCCTGAGGTCTGGTTGAATCGTCGTCATGTCAGCGCCTCCGTGCAGAATCAGTCAAAAAAGAGGGGCAGAGATCTCCTCTGCCCCGGATTTTCGCGCTTACTTGCTCACGCGCACGTTGATGAAGCGATAGATCTCGGTATAATCGGCGCCCAGGCCGTCAATGTAGTCCAGATCCTCAAACACCAGCTTGTCAGCCCAGTAGGTGTAGGGTTCGTCTTCCAGATCCTCGGGCTTGTCGATGGTGGTGTTGGGGCTGTAGTAGCCCTGGCTGGAGTTCCAGCTCTTGGGGCCGGCAAAGCCGCCCTCGGTCAGCAGCCAGTTGATGAACAGCGCGCAGGTATAGGGGCAATCGGTGTCGCTGCACACGGTGGCGTATACGTTGTACATGAAGCCGCTGAAGCAATCCACTTCGTTTTCAAACTGCAAGATGGTCAGGTTGGGGCGGTCGTTTTCATCCACCTTGCGCAGCTTCGAGAATACGAAGATGCCCATGTTGCCGGCGGCGCCGGAGGCGATGCCGGTGGCGATCTTGGAAGCGGAGGTGAAGGTGTAGTTTACGTTCTTGAGGAAGCCGTCGATCCACTGGTAGGAAGCGCTGGCAAACTCATCGGATTCCCAGGCTTTGCCGTAGTAGACCTCATAGGCCTTGGTCATCTTTTCGGTCCACTCGGGGCTGGTCAGCATGATCAGGAAGTTCAGGTTCACGGTCTCATTGGTGGGATCTTTGAAGAATACCTTGCCGCTCCATTCGGGCTCAACCAGCTGCCATACGTTGGTCACGCCCACCGAGCCTTCCTTGTTGTTATAGATCATCAGGCTGTTGATGAAGGTGACAACGGCGGGGTTCTGGTACTGGGCGGGCACCACTTCGGCCAGGGCGGCGGGGAAGTAGTTGTAGCTCAGCTCATCCTCCAGCAGGTTGACCTTCAGATCGGGACCGTTCTGCACCAGGGCCATATCAGGAGAATCCTTCACGCCGGAGCCGATCTGGTTGGTCAGTTTGGTGTAGGTTTCGCCGTCGTCGATTTCTGCGTAGATGATCTTGCCGGCCAGTTCGGGATAAGCTTGCTCAAAGTTGATGGCGGCTTTCTCGGCGAAGGAGGTGGTGGAATAGAAGTTCAGCTGAGCGCCGGCGGCGATTTCAGCCTTGGCTTTTTCGTAGAGCTCTTCATCGCTCATGGCGCTGGCGGCCTGCAGGGCGTCCTGCACGCTTTCAGCGGAGGCGGAGACAGCCAGGGACAAAACCATGGCCAGCACCAGGATCATGGACAGGAACCGTTTCATATGGGAATCCTCCTGATTTTTTTATTTCGGAATGCAGAATCGCACCCGATTTGTATCTATATATTAGTATACATGACATATTTTACAAAGTCAAGATTCGCTCTGTACGAATTGTGCACTTGATTTTTTATTCAATCGCTTTTTCGACTATGCTGTCAAATACTGCCGAAGCGTGTAAAGCGTCCGGGGTTGCATGATCAGGAAAAATAGAGTATAATAAAACTGTATACTGATAATTCATTTACCTAACGGAAAAGGATGATTGTTTTGGCAACGATGTTCGGCATCCGCAGAAGGCACGGGCTGCTGTGCCGCTCCTGCATCAATCGCTATTATCATGTGCATTTGAGAAGATCGGAATGCATCTATCTGGATCATCAGGATCAGTGCGCCTCCTGCGGCGAGGTGAAAAATATCGTCCGGGGCGTTAAATTAAAGGGCGCGCTCAAGCTGCTGATGAAGTAAGGCCGGCTGCTTGGCGGAAAAAACAGACAGAACATGCTGCGCGGGGGAAGCTTTTGTGCTTTCTCCGCGCGTTGCGTTTGATGTTGAAAACCGCATGGTTTACAGTATGGCGCTTATTTGACGAAAAGGCGAATATACTGTATAATACACAGGATAAAAAGCCGCGAAATGTTTTTTGCGGCGGGATAAGTGGAGACGCGCCCGCAAAAGCATGGTGGCGGGCCATAAAAGAGAAAATGGACAAGATCGCCGTATTGATTCCCTGCTATAACGAAGCGCCTACCATTGCCAAAGTGGTGGGCGATTTCAGGCGCGTGCTGCCCGAAGCTGCTGTGTACGTATATGATAATAATTCCACCGACGGCACCGGGGAGATCGCCCGCAAGGCCGGAGCCATTGTGCGCGAGGAGCGCCAGCAGGGCAAAGGCAACGTGATCCGGCGCATGTTTGCCGATATAGACGCCATGTGCTACCTGATGGCGGATGGGGATGATACCTACCCGGCGGAAGCCGCCCGGGAAATGGCGGACAAGGTGCTGAACCGCGGTGCCGATATGGTGGTGGGGGATCGGCTTTCCTCCACGTATTTTGAGGAGAACAAGCGTCCTTTCCACGGCTTTGGCAACAGCCTCGTACGGAGGACCATCAATACGCTTTTTACAACCGATATCCGGGATATCATGACCGGATACCGGGCGTTCAGCTACCGGTTTGTCAAAACCTTCCCGGTGCTGTCCAAGGGCTTTGAAATTGAAACAGAGATGAGCATCCACGCCGTGGATAAAAATATGCTTGTGGAGAACGTGGTGATCGATTACCGCGATCGGCCAGACGGCAGCCAGTCCAAACTGAATACCTATTCGGACGGCTGCAAGGTGCTGCTTACCATTTTCCGCCTGTTCAGAAATTACCGTCCCGGCGCTTTCTTTGGCATATTGGCCCTGATCCTGCTGCTGGTATCCTTCGCCTTCCTGGTGCCGGTGCTGATTACCTTCGGCCAGACCGGCCTGGTGCCGCGGTTTCCCACGCTGATCGTCTGCGGATTTGTGATGATCGCTGCGGTGCAGTCCTTCTTTGCCGGACAGATATTGCAGACGATGTATCAGAAAAACCGGCAGGATTTTGAGTTGGAGCTGTACCGGGTTACCGAGGAATATAAACGTAAGATCGGGTTTGAGCGAGGAGAATGAAAATGGGGGATATGCGTTTTTCTGACGACGCTTCCGGCTTTGTGCTGCTCAGCGATATCGTGCCTGACGTGATCCAGGAAATCAGGTATTTTTCCACCTATAATTTTATCGGAGACCGCGTGGATGGTTACCTGGAGCCTGTGGCGCTGCTGACGCGACAAGCTGCCGAGGCTTTGCGCACGGTCAGCGACGATATGCTCAAGAGCGGGTATCGGCTCAAGGTGTTCGACGCCTATCG
>JAFUDW010000133.1 GCA_017464225.1 Clostridia bacterium
AAATCGGCTCGGTGGGCGCTACCGGCATGCAGGCCCGGTATTTTGAAAACGCCGTGGCGGAATTGCTGGCCCTGACCACCGGAAAGGAAAGCGACCTGGCCCTGCGCCGGGCGCTGGCCAACAGCCGCATGCTGTCCTGCGACGTCAGCGCCGGCTACGACCCCCTGTTCGCCTCCGCCTTTGAAAAGAAAAACGCCGCGTACCTGGGCCGGGGCGTGTGTTACAACAAATTCACCGGCTCCCGGGGCAAATCCGGCTCCAACGACGCCAACGCCGAATTCATCGGCCGGCTGCGCAAGGTGATGGATGATCACGGGATCGCCTGGCAGACGGCGGAACTGGGCCGGGTGGATCTGGGCGGCGGCGGCACCATCGCCTATATCTGCGCCTTGTATGGCATGGAGGTGATCGACAGCGGCGTGCCGGTGCTGTCCATGCACGCGCCCCAGGAGATCATCAGCAAGGCCGATCTGTACGAGGCCATCCGGGCGTACACCGCGTTCATGACCGACATGACCAAATAAGGGAGGGCAAGCAAGATGAAGAAAACCCCCATCACTTTGGAGCAATTGGAGGCGTTCAGCCGGCAGTATCAATCCTCGCCTGCCCGTCAGCTGGCCACACTGGCCCTGTCGAAAACCGACCTGAGCGACGCGGCCTACGCGCCCCAGGCGGGCTTTGCCATGCGGCAGAAGTTTTCCCTGGAAATCCCCACCCTGCCGGTGGCTAATCAGCAAAAGAGCGGCCGGTGCTGGCTGTTTGCCGCCGCTAACGTGCTCAGGGAAAGCATCGCCAAGAAACTGAACCTGAAATCCTTCGAGCTGAGCCAGAGCTACCTGGCCTTCTGGGATAAATTCGAGCGGGCCAACTATTTCCTGGAAAGCATCCTGGAAACGGCTTATTTGCCCACCGACGACCGCACCGTGGCCTTTCTTCTGACCACCGGGGTGCACGACGGCGGCCAGTGGGATATGTTTGCCAACATCGTGCGCAAGTACGGCGTGGTGCCCAAGGACGTGTATGACGAAACCTTCCAATCCTGCAATACCCGCAGCATGAACCACATCCTGAACAGGAACCTGAAGATCTGCGCGGTGAAGCTGAGGAAAATGGCGGCCGACGGGGCGGATGACGCGGCGATCCAGGACGAAAAAGCCCGGATGCTGGATCGGATCTACGGCTTCCTGTGCGCCTGCTACACCGAGCCGCCCAAGACCTTTGATTTTGAATATGTGGACGTCGACAGGCACTATCATATCGAAAAGGGCCTGACGCCCGCCGCTTTCCGGGATCGGTACGTGGGCGATCTGCTGGACCGCACCGTCAGCGTCATTCACGCCCCCACCGCCGATAAGCCCTACCACAAAACCTTTACCGTGAACATGCTGGGCAACGTGGTGGGCGGCCGGATGGTAAAGCACCTGAATTTGCCCATGGAGGAAATGAAGCAGGCCATCATTCGCCAATTGGAGGCGGGCAAGGTGGTGTGGTTCGGCAGCGACGTGGGCAAGTTCGGCTTGCGGGAAGCGGGCGTGTGGGACGACCAGTGCTTCCAGTATGAATTGCTGACGGGGCTGGATCTGACCATCTCCAAGGAGGATAGCCTGAATTACTGGTTTGCCGCCATGAATCACGCCATGGTGATCACCGGCGTGAACCTGGTTGATGGGAAGCCCACCCGCTGGAAGATCGAAAACAGCTGGGGCGACCAGAACGGCGAAAAGGGATATTACGTGTGCTCCGACAGCTGGTTTGACGCGTACGTGTTCCAGGCGGCCATCGAAAAGGAATACCTGGGCGATCTGGCGGCCTTCTACGATTTGGAACCTATTGCGCTGGCCCCCTGGGATCCCATGGGCACGCTGGCGGACTGACGGCGGCTTTGGCCGGGGAATCGTGAAAATATGACAAATAATTAAGGATTTTTGTTAGCTTTTCCCTTGACCGGCAAGGCAGAATGTGTCATAATTAAGTGTGGATGATCGCACGTTGAATCACGCTTCCCGGCTGCATGCCGGGGTGGTTTACGTGAGGATGAAAGAAGAGTAGAAAAAGACAGGGAGGAACATGGATGATGAAGAAGCGCGTCATGCAATGGATGGGTCTGCTCGCGCTGCTGACCGTGCTGCTGGCCAGCCTGAGCGGCTCAGCCCTGGCGGAGACAGGCGCACTGGTGAATCAGGCGCAGGCGGAAGCCTATGGGGCGGGCGAGGATGTCGTGATCAACCTGATCGGCTCCGCGTCGATCCAGGGCGCGGAGAACGAAGACCTGTTCATGAAATATTTGGAGCAGGAAACCGCCGATCCGCTGACCACCCCGCAGAAGGCCGTTTTCGGCGCGGGCGAAAAGCTGAAGGGCAGCGCCAAGAAGGCGTACGACCTGCTTAAGCCCCACATGCTGAAGGTGGCTGCCGGTAAGGAAACCAGCACGGTGTTCACGCTGTCGCTGTCCAAGCTGGGCATCAAGAGCAAGTATACCTACAAAGAACTGGGCCTGTCCAGCAGCGCCTCCATTTCCGCGGCCAACGATGCGGCTTATAAGCTGATCTCCAAAGAACTGGAGGGAATGTGGACGGCCATCGAAACGCTGATGCTGGATTGTCCCTACGAAATGTATTGGTTCGATAAGACGGCCGGCGCGTCCTGGAGCATCCCGGGCGTATCCTCCTCCGGCGGCGTGACCACCGTGTACGGCACCACCACCACGCTGAAAATGTATGTGGCCGCCGCTTACGCCAATCCTCTCTATTACACCTATACCACCCAGACCAGCACCGATCAGATCGAAACCGCCAAGAACGCGGTCAAGAACGCCAAGGCCATCGTGAAGAAATACGCCGGGCTGAATGACTACGATAAGGTGCGCGCCTATCTGTACGAAATCTGCGATTTGGTGAGCTACAACTACGCCGCCGTGTATAACAATTACTCCTACGGCGATCCGTGGCAGTTGATCTACGCCTTCGACGGTGATACTTCCACCAACATCGTGTGCGAGGGCTATTCCAAGGCCTTCCAGTACCTGTGCGATCTGAGCAAATTCGACGCCGACGTGTGCTGCTACACGGTGTATGGCGACGTCACATGGGATTCCGGCGGCGGCGGCGCCCACATGTGGAATTTCATCACCATGGATAACGGCAAGAACTACCTGGTGGATGCGACCGCCTGCGACTCCGATTGGGGCGTGGATGAATACCTGTTCCTCAAGGGCGCGGAAGCAGGCAGCGGCAAGAACGGCTACGCGCTGGTGCACGGCAACCGGTATGTGTTCGATACCATCACCGCGTATTCCAATAAGAACCTGACCCTGTGCACCAAGGATTACACCACCCACACCATGACCGCCGGCGAAAACCACGTGCTGAAAAAGGTGAAGGCCTATGATCCCACCTGCACCGTGCCCGGCGCTATCGATCACTACGCCTGCACCGCGTGCAGCAAGGTGTTCGCCAACCGCACCGGCAGCATCAGCACCACCAAGGCCAAGATCTCCCTTGACGCCGTGGGCCACAAGCTGAAGAAGACCGCCAAGGTGGCCGCCGACTGCGTGACCGCCGGCAACAAGGCGTATTGGACCTGCTCCACCTGCGGCAAGGTATATTCCGATTCCAAGGGCGTGAATGAAACCACCGTGAAGGCCATGCGCATCGCCCCTCTGGGCCACACGCTGGATTACACGGCCGCCGTGGCGCCGGATTGCACCACCGCCGGCAACCTGGAATATTGGCACTGCACCGTGTGCGATCTGTATTTCGCCGATGCCGCCGCCAAGCAGCCGACCACCAAGGAAGAAATGACCCTCGCCGCCCTGGGCCACAATATCGTGGATGGGCTGTGCACGGTGTGCGGCGTGCCTGCCGCGCCGTCCGGGGCGAAGGCCAGCGTCAAGAAGCAGGTGACCACCCTGACCTGGAACGCCGTGCCCACCGCCGATTCCTATTCGGTGTATAACGGCACCAAGCTGCTGGCCAAGGGCGTGACCGATACCACCTACAAGTACACCGGGCAGTCCTTCGGCAAGCTGTTCAATTTCACCGTGGTGGCTGTGAACGCGGCGGGTGAAAGCGCCCCCAGCGCCAAGATGTCCACCATCGTGCTGGATAAGACCGCCAGCCTGACGGTGGAAAGCGTAGCTGCCGGCGCGAAGCTGACCTGGAAGAAGGTCACCGGCGCATCCGGCTACAAGGTGCTGCGGGACGGTGTGGCGATCAAGAACATCACCTCCGGCTCCACCCTGACCTTCACCGATACCGGCGCGCCCAAGGCGGGCAAGAAGTGCGTGTACTCCGTGTATGCCATTTCCAAGTATCAGTACAGCACCCTGACGGTCAAAGCCAAGTTCATCCGCCTGGCCACCATGAATGCGGTGACGCTGAACAACAATACCGCCAAGAAGCTGACCATCACCTGGAAGAAGGCCACCGGCGCGGATCGCTACGAGATCTATTGCTCCACATCCAGCACCAAGCCCAAGGCCACCACCGCCGCTACCAAGACCATCAAGAGCGCCACCACCCTCAGCCTGACCATGAAGAATCCCACCGTGGGCAAGACGTACTATGTGTACGTGCGTCCCTCGGGGTTGAACGGCTCCACCCGCACCTACGGCGAATGGACGCCCGTGGCCAAGCTGAAGATCGTCCGGTAACGCCGGATCAGCGAAAACTGTAACATAACATGACCCCGGCTGGGCCTATGCGCCCGGTCGGGGTCTTTTCGATGTATGATCAATGCGGGCCGAGGCGTCCACCGCCATCGGGCCGCGTCAGCCAAACGGGTTTTCTTCCTCCCAGCCCCGATCATAGGGCACCTCCGCGTCGGCATCGAAGGCTTCGGGCCGCAGAAAAGCCTTGCCCGATCGCAGGTTGGCGATTTCCTCCTTGGTCATGGCGGTGCCGGTGCCCTGGCAGGCGTAGCAGCGGTACAGACATTCGGGGCACACGCAGGCGTTATCCCGCTCGGAATGGATCATCCACGTTTCGCTTTCGCAGTGGGGGCAATGGCAGCGCATATTGGTTCCTCGCTTTGGCATGAATTTCGGGAAAAGTATATCATGTTGTGAAGGATTTGTAAATCATCTGCCGGATGGGTTTGCCTTTTTTCGGGGCATGGGATATAATAGCGGTGGATCGATTGTTTGCGGAGGATCGTTATGCTGGCCGTTTTGTATGGGCTTGTGTTTATGGTGGGGGGCATCGCCGCGGTGCGGTTCCTGCTGCCGCAAAAGCGGATGATCGTGCGCCTGTGGCTGGGGGCAGCCCTGGGCTTGGCGCTGATGATGTGGCTACCCGCCCTGTGCGCCTTTGCGCTGCGCTTTTCCCTGGCCGCCCACGGGCTGGCCCTGGCGCTGCTGCTGTTGCTGGTGGCCGGGGCTTACCTGGGCCGGAGCAAGCGCCCCGCCGCGGCCTGGAGCGCAGACGACGCCCGGCTGGGAAAGCTGCTGCTGTGCGTGGCGCTGCCGCTGACGGTGATCGGCGGCTACCTGCAATGGACCCACAACATCATGCCTGCCGCGGACGGCGCGCTGCACGTAGGCCAAAGCACCTACGGCGATCTGCCCCTGCATCTGGCCATCGCCTCCGGCCTGCGCAATGCTTCTTTCCCGCCGGATTACAGCATCCTGCCGGGAGAATTGCTGTCCTATCCCTTCCTGGCCGATTCTCTGTCCACCAGCTTCATGCTGCTGGGGTGCGATCTGCGCGCCGCCATCGTGATCCCCGGCATTTGGATGACGGCGCTGACCTTCGGCGGTTATGTGCTGCTGGCCGCCCGCATGGCCGATACGAAAAAAGGCGCGGCGCTGGCGGCGCTGTTTTTCTTCCTCAACGGCGGCCTTGGCTTTTTATATCTGGTGGATATGCAGGGGGCGGTGCTGGGAACCGCCGGCAGTAACGAATTGCAGAGCGTGAAGGGCCTGTGGGCACGCATCCAATTGGTGCTGAACGGCTGGTATCAGACCCCCGCCAACCACGCCGAATTTACCACCTATAACCTGCGCTGGAGCAACGTGATCGCGGATATGATGGTGCCTCAGCGCACCACCCTGGCGGGCTGGACGCTGGTGATCCCCTGCATCTACCTGCTTTACGATGCGCTGAGGCCCGAATGGCCGCCGCTGCAAGGGCCGGGGAAGGGGCGTCGGATCGACCTGCGCCCCATGGTGCTGCTGGGCCTGTGGGCCGGCATGCTGCCCATGGTGAACACCCATTGCTTCCTGGCCCTGGGGCTGATGAGCGCCGGCTGGATGATTTATGATCTCATCCGTAACCGCGGGAACGTTGGGCGGGCCCTGCTGCCCTGGGCGGTGTACGGCGGGCTGGCGGTGGCGCTGGCCGCGCCCCAGCTGTTCACCTGGACCTTCCAGCAATCGGTGGGCAACGACGCGTTCCTGAACATCCATTTCAATTGGGTCAACGGCGATTTGGGCATGCTGGATGGGTACCTGTGGTTCTATATCAAAAACATCGGCCTGCCCTTCCTTTTGATCCTGCTGGCCCTGCTGGAAAAGAATGAAAAGCGTCGCTTCCTGGCCTGCGGCGCGTTTATGATCTTCCTGCTGGCGGAATGCATCCAGTTCCAGCCCAATCCCTACGATAACAACAAGCTGTTTTATATCTGGTATATGCTCTGCTGCGTCATCGCCGCCGATTACGGCCTGGAATTGCTGGGAAGGCTGCGGGGCATGCGGGCCCGGCCTGTCATCGCCGCGATGGCCGCTGTATGTTGCTTTGCCACCGGCGCCCTGGCGGTGGCCCGGGAGTGCGTCAGCGATTACGAAATGTTTTCGGAATCCGACGTGGAAGCGGCGGCGTTTGTGGAAACGCTGGAAGGGGATCCCCTGTTCCTGACCGGCGATCAGCACATCAATTTCGTTTCCAGCCTGGCGGGCAAGCGCATCGTGTGCGGCCCCGACCTGTGGCTGTACTGGCACGGGTATGGGGAGGAAACCGCCCGCCGGCACGGCGACGTGGAACGCTTCTACGCGGACCCGGTGGGCAATGCCGACGTGCTGACGGCGTACCAGGTGGATTACATCCTGGTATCCAGCAACGAATTGTACAATTACGATGTGGACGTCGGGGCGCTGGAGGAGCATTATCCGGTGGTGTACAGCAATGGCAGCGTCACCCTGTACGCGGCGACGGGGCATGATTTACCGGCGGGGGAGGCCAATGGGGCATGGTGACGCGGTTTTTGCAGTATTCTCTGGATCACAACCGACCGGTCAAGGCGCTGTTTGCCGACACCATGAAATTCAAAAACATTACCGTGGTGCTGCTGGATGGGAACACGGTGGGCTATCTGACCGCCGGGCGAAAAAAGCCCCTGACCACCACGGTGGATAACCTGCTGTCCGTTTCCTACGCCCGGGGGGACGACGGCGACACGCTGCAATACGCAAAGGGAGAATGAAATGATTCAGAAAATCAAAGCCCTGCTGAAGGACCGGGAAAAGCTGAGGGAGATGGCGCTGTACATCGTGTTTGGCTTGCTGACCACCCTGGTGAACTGGCTGGTCTATTTCGCGGTGACCAGGCTGCTGGGCATCGGGGGGATGGAGCAGGGCAGCGCCGCCTACGTGCTGGTGTCCAACGTGGGCAACGTGCTGGGCTGGGTGATGTCGGTGCTGTTTGCCTTCTTTACCAACAAAAAATATGTGTTTAAAAGCGCCGCCGATGGGAAAACTGGGGCCTGGCGGGAATTCGTTCTGTTCGTGTCGGCCCGGATCGCCTCCTTTGTGATATTCGACCTGGCGCTGTTCAACCTGCTGCAGTGGCTGGGCATGAACGCCGATTGGGACAAGCTGCTGATGAACGTGCTGGTGGTGATTTTCAATTACTTTGCCAGCAGCCTGGTCATTTTCCGCTCCAAAAAGCAATAATGGAAGGCAAGACAGGCTGTTTCCGGCGGGATAATTCCTGCCCGGGGCTGGTCAAATCAGGAAATATCGTGTATAATAACAGGGTAATTTCCCATTCGAAGGAGGATGATCGATATGGCTCTGGTTACTACCAAGGAAATGTTCAAAAAGGCCTATGAAGGCGGCTATGCCATCGGCGCGTTCAATGTAAACAACATGGAAATCGTGCAGGGCATCACCGAGGCGGCCAAGATGGAAAACGCGCCTGTGATCCTGCAGGTGAGCAAGGGCGCCCGCGCCTATGCCAACCACACCTACCTGGTGAAGCTGGTGGAGGCCGCCATCAAGGAAACCGACCTGCCCATCGCCCTGCACCTGGATCACGGCCACGATTTCGAAACCTGCAAAAGCTGCATCGACGGCGGTTTCTCCTCCGTCATGATCGATAAGAGCGGCCTGCCCTTCGAGGAAAACATCAAGGAAACCCGCCGCGTGGTGGAATACGCCCACGATCACGGCGTGGTGGTGGAAGCCGAACTGGGCACCCTGGCCGGCGTGGAGGACGACGTGAAGGTATCCGCTGAGGATTCCAGCTACACCCGCCCCGAGGAAGTGGAAGAATTCGTGACCCGCACCGGCTGCGACTCCCTGGCCATCGCCATCGGCACCAGCCACGGCGCTTACAAATTCACCGCCGCCCAGTGCACCCGCAATGCCGACGGCATCCTGGTGCCCCCGCCCCTGCGCTTCGACGTGCTGGAGGAGGTTTCCAAGCGCCTGCCCGGCTTCCCCATCGTGCTGCATGGCGCGTCCAGCGTGCCCCAGGAATTCGTGAAGATCATCAACGAATTCGGCGGCAAGATGCCCGACGCCGTGGGTATCCCCGAGGAACAGCTGCGCAAGGCCGCTACCATGGCCGTGTGCAAGATCAATATCGACAGCGACCTGCGCCTGGCCTTCACCGCCATGATCCGCAAGCATATGGCGGAGCATCCGGATCATTTCGATCCCCGGCAGTACCTGACCGACGCCCGCAACGCCCTGCGCGATATGGTGCGCCATAAGATCGTGGATGTGCTGGGCTGCAATGGCAAAGCCTGATCGATCACAGCGCCCGGAAAGCGTATAGCAAAGCGCACCCTGAACGAATGAGTTCAGGGTGTTTTTTGGGGATCGTTCACCTCACAGCAGATCGTTCTGCAGGGAACGTAAGGTCAAGCTGTCTTGCGAGTTGAACACGCATTAAATGGTTTTTCACAGAAACTTAGGAACTTGTGTTTATCTGACACCTCATCCGGCGTTTCGCGCCACCTTCCCCTCCAGGAGAAGGCAGATGAGATGACCATAAGCTTCTGTGAAAACCCAATAAATAACCGCCGGAAATACGTGCTTTCCGGCGGCTTTGTTGATCAAATGATAGGGGAGGGGGTGATTATTCCAGCGGTTTGTCGTTAAGCGTCACGTTGGCGCTTTCGCAGTTGGTCAGCGTGAACACGGTGGGGTTGGCCCAGACGTCGTTGCCGTAGGCCTCTGCCAGGCCCTCGTAGAAGAAGCCCGCGCCGACGATCGCGCCTACGCCATCCACATTTTCACCGGCGGTGATGTCCACTTGGCTGGCCTTGCAGCCTGTGAATGCCGTTACCGGCAGGCCGATGCTTGCGTCCTCATAGCCGCCCGCATAGCCCGTGATGCCGCCGATCCAGAAGCAATTGTCGCCCACGGCAAGCTGTACATGGTCGGCCGTGTTACCGGTGAATTGTTCCGCGGCGAAGCCGCAGCCGGAAATGCCGCCGATGCCATAGCAGTTATCGCCCGCCTGGACCCTGCCGGTGGCGGTGCAGTTTACGACGCTGGTCATTTCCAAACCGCCGCCCACCAGGCCGCCATTGGCGCTGTTAGCGGGGACAACGACGCCGCTGGAGCCGCGAACCACGCAGTTTTCGATGAGACTGGCCATGCCCGCGCCAACGATGCCGCCGTACATGCCTTCGCCGCTGATTTCGGAAGCGTATCCGACAACCAGGGAATCCTCCAGCGTGACGTTGGAAACAGTGGAGCAGAAGGAATAACCAACGACGGCGGATACCATAGTGGTGCCCTCCACCGTGGCGTTATTCACGGTGAAATTGCCGATCTGCGCGTTGGCGACGCAGCCAAACAGGCCCAATGTCCATTTGTCCGGCTGTTCGATCACCAGGTTGCTGATGGTGTGACCCTGGCCGTCGAAGGTGCCGGTGAAGGCATAGGAAAGATCCGGCATTTCCGCTTCCTCGCCCTCCTGGCCCAACTGCACGAAGCTGCCGATGGGGGTCCACTCCTTGCCGCCCAGGTCGATATCGGCCGTCAGCACATAGCTGCCGGACAGATTGCTGTTGATCGCCGCCAGATCCTCCGCCGTGGCAATTTCCACAACAGCCGCGGCCTCGGCTTCCTCTTCCTCGCCGGCGTTCTCATCCACGAACAGCTTGATGCAATCCTTGATCTGGCTTTCCTTGTAGTTATCGTTGATGGCGCCGACCAGCCAATAGGCGTATTCACCCTGATCGTAGCTGCCCATGTTTTCCAGGCTCGCGCCGTAACGGAATTCCACATGCTGGGTTTCGGCGATGGTATCATCGGCGAAAGCAAAGTAGGTGAACATGCCCGCGTCCGCGTCGTCGGTGGCGTATACCCGCAGTTGGGTGCCGGTGGGCTGGCCGAAGAAGGTCACGTCCACGCTGTCCAGATAATGATAGGCGTGGCGGAACGCTTCCTTGCCATCCGCGTCCACGCCATAGATCACGTCACCGTCGATGGTAACGCTCTTCAGGCCGTTTTCCAGATAGCAGTCAAAGATCATGGAGGCGGGGTCGCTGCCGAAAGCGTCGATGGCTTCCTGGCCCTTCAGCGTGCCCATGAAGCCCTGGGTCATGGCCACGTAATACCCTTCCGCCGCTTCGCCCTCAATGCCATAAGCGGCCAGGCATTCCATCCAGTAATCCTTGTATTCTTCCTTGGCAAATTCCGGGAACAGGTCGATGTAGGTGCCATTGAGCCGGGGCAGCAGCTCGTCATCGGATACTGCCACATCCACGTCGATGGTGAAAAGGCCATTCCAGGTGATGAATTCGATCTGGGCGATCCGCTTGCCCTTCAGGGCGTTGTATACGTCGCTGTCCAGGTCAAAGCCGATTTGGGTTTTCCGCCACAGGTTGGCGATGTGGCGCAGGCCCACCTTGGTTCCGTCGTCGGCCGTCAGGATCACGCCGCTGACGTTCAGGTCAGCCAGGGCGTCGTCGGCGCCGGCCACCTTCATCACCATGTCGGCGTGACGGTCGTAGACGAAGGAAGCGGAGCCGTTTAGCGCCGTGGTTTCGGCCTGGATGGCGCCAAAGCTGCCGTCGGCGTTCAGCGCCTTATAGGCGGCGGGCGTTTCGGCCAGCGCATACCAGGAGAAGCTGGGCGCTTCAAACAGGGCTTCGCTGCCTGCGAAAACGTTGGTGGATTCCTGGCCCTTGTTGGTCACGGTGATTTCCACTTGGCTTTCATCCGTGATTTCCACGCCGCCCAGCGTGGCAAGCACGTTTTTATCCTCCACATAGACGGGGAAGATCACGCCGGTGATGTCGGTGCCCACAGGGTCCACGTGGTAGCTGCCGCCGGCCAGCGTGGCGGTGCGGGACTTCATCAGGGTGGAAGAGGATACGGCGTCGATGCCGGAAGCATCCGTCACTTCCGCCTCATAGAACGCCGCGTATGGAATATTCATCAGCACATAGTTGCCTTGCTCGGCCTGGCATACCGCCACGGCGCCAAACAGGCAGAATACGCACAGCAGGATCGCTAATCGGGATACGATGCGATGTTTCATTTTTTCGCCCCCTTGGTTTATTCCGCCAGGGCGGCGCCAAGGGCCTTGCACTTCGCAATGCCGTCGTCATCCGGCGTTTCGTTGACGATCAGGCTGTCAGCGGCCAGCGCGATGCCCTTTTCGGCGCACCGGCTTTCCCAATTGCGCATCCATTCGCCGTCGCCCCAGCCGTAGGAGCCGAACAGGGCCACCTTCTTGCCGGCCAGCGCGCCTTCGATGCCTTCCAGCATGGGCAGGAATTCACCGTCCTCCAGTTCTTCCGCGCCCATAGCGGGGCAGCCCAGGGCCACAGCGTCGTAAGCGGAAACGTCGCTCACGTCGGCGCAGGTCAGTAAATCGACCGCCGCGCCTTTCTCCTTCGCGCCCTCCGCGACCGCGTTGGCCATGGCCTCCGTGTTGCCAGTGCTGCTCCAATAGATTACTGCCAGTTTGCTCATGCTGATACCTTCCTTTCGTTGCTTTCTGATTTATATGAAAACTGTCGCGGTCCGATCGTCAGCCGGGACAGGCTCCATCCTTCCTGATTGCGCCGCACATACGCGTTGGTGCAGCGGCGGCAGCGGGCGAAGATGCGCTTGGCTTCTTCTTCGTCGCTTTCAAATACCTTCCACAGGCCCGTGCATTTGCATTCTTTGTGCTCGATGAACCCCCGCACGTCCACCGCGGGATAGCCCAGGAACAGGCCGATTTCGTGGGGAAAGGATTCGCATTCCCGCAGCCTGCGGATCAGATACAAAATCCGCGTCATGGGCGTTCCCTCCGGATAGCCGTTTTCCCGCAGGATGCTTTCCGCCACGGGGTTTTGCAAATCGCGCTCCAGCATTTGGGGCCGGAACAGATAAATCAGCGCCCGCCCGTTCAAATACCGCAGCGGGAACGCCCGCACCCCTTTCTGGATGAGGCACCGATTGATCAGGCGCAGGCTCTCGGTCAATTCCGCCTGGCTTTCAAACGGGCAGTTGAACAGGCTGCCTGTTTTGATGGCCGCCAGCGTCGGCGCGCAGCAGCGAATCACCAATTCGTCGGACATAAGCTTCTCCTTGAGTTAGCGGTTTCTAACCATGATCCGAAAAATATGCCGCTCCTTAGCGTCCCAGGGGAAAGAGCAGCTTAGTTAGATAAATCTAACATCGTTATGATACCATGAGTTTTCGCTTGTGTCAATAGCAAATGATGAAGAACTGCATTTTTTCTATGATCACAGCGCTTTCTTCGGGCAATTTCTGACGCATTCCATGCACAGGATGCATTCGGTTCCGTTTTCTCTTTTTCTGGAATTGTCCGTCACGTCGACATGCATGGGGCAGACCCGCCTGCATTTGCCGCAGGAAACGCATTTTTCCTTGTCGCATTTTATCCGGAGCAGGGAAAAGTAGCTCATAGGCTTCAAGAATACCGTGATAGGGCAGATGTATTTGCAGAAGGCGCGATTATCCTGAAAAGCAAAAGCAAGGCCGATGCCCACTGCGTAATAGAGCGCATTCCCCACGATAAACGCCCAGAACATGACGCGTTCCAAATTGCCTACATGGGCAAGGAAGAGGGCGGAAACAAAGATCAGCGAGGCGGCAAAGGTCAAATACTGGATCCAGCCGATTTTCTTCCGCGGCTGCGCGGGCGTCTTGTAAGGCAGGAAATCCAGCACCATCGCCGTCCAACAGGCGTAACCGCACCAGCCGCGCCCGAAGATCAGGGGGCCAAGGATCTTGGCCACCGCGTAATGGATCGTCGCCGCTTCAAATACGCCCGTGAACAAATAGTACCAGAAGCCCTCGATCTGCATATTCTCCCCGGAAATCAAGCCCAGGTAGATCAGCATGTACAGGCCGACCAGCAGCTGAACGATCCGCCGGGCATGCTTGTATTTCCGGATGAACAGGAAGATGCCCAGCGAGAGGGAAAGGCCGATATAACTGAAATTGAACAAATAGAACAGGTTATCCTTTGTCAGCCACAGCGTGATCGCAACCGCTTCAAACACAGCCAGCATCAGCGACGGCAAGGCATATTTCTTCATTCCTTTGTTTCCTCCGTGGCAGCTTCCCGTCCTCTTCGCCGGTGCGTTTTATGAACCCATGATGCCGGCCATGCTCGCATTCGCGGCCCGGCTGGATGGAGAATTGATCTGCGGTCAATTTGCTCGTTATTATAATAAAACGAGCCCCCTGTGGCAATTAAAATGCTGCAGGAGGCTCGTTTGCATATTCCAGCCATAACTGTCGTTTATTGACCCGATTCCTTTTTTAAGTTGAAAATCGGGAACTTTACAAATTCCTTACGCTCATCTTCCGGAATTCTTTTTAACCAAAAATCAACTTCATCGTATCGTTCAAGAAGAATATTCGTGCCTGCCATTATGTGAGCATTGTCGGCTGATTGAGCAGCAATTGCGAATAATTCTTCTTTTTCAGGATTTTCTAATGGACGAGTACGCTTTATTATCTGTAAGCGATTCAATGCAGATACTCTCTTATCCCAGACCTCAGCCGGCATACTCTCAAGCCATTTTGCAAATTCAAGTGCTGTATTAATCAGCTTTGTTTTTCGTTCTCCAGAAGCTTTATCAGAAGCGCCTATCATAAACAGCATTACCGAATTTGCAATATCGTATATATACGGAGTCGCTGAATATCGTTGGAATGATGGGAGTAATCGCTCGAACTGAATATTTGAAACTTTAAGATACGCCTCTTCATCAAAGATTATTGCAACCGGTACTGGAAGATCATTTTTATCTTTTACTCCCGTATACATTGGTTTCAAGTAATCCAAAGCATTATAAAAAGTGTAGGTGCCTCTATCATTCTTGCTTTGCTTTAGCCAAAGTGCAAAGCGCAAAGAACCGATCTCAATTGTTGTTATGGTTGGTAAGTCTTCGCGCAAGCCGGAAACGGGTTGGTGATCAACTGTTGATATTGCTAATCGTTCCAGGTTCCGATAATCTTCTGCTGTTAATTTCGTTAAGTCAATATCATCTGTACATCCTTGCAAATCAAGCATTTGTATGAACCGCGCCATCTTTTTCAAATTTGAAGTCTGTGACGCCTGGTTGAAACGGCTTAAGTCAAGCTTGTCCCTATCGAACTCGTGTCGGATACCTCCTGTTTCAAAACCGTTATTCTCAATAGCTGCCAAAATGAAGCTGCTGTCCTTATACAATGTTCTCAGCATATTGGAGCCCTTGTACTCCATGCTGCATCCCGGTTGTCCTTCAGTGAACTTAACACGGAAACTGCTACCAATCAGCACAGTCGTTGAATTAGGTTCATGAATTATATCATAGGAATTATAATAAGGAGTTCCAGCAACAGTAACAGGCACTTCAAGTCTTTGACGATCTACCAAGTGGATAGGCTGGCCTTGGACAGGCTGCCATACATCACTGTTCTTTAGCTTTGCATATATATAAACGTCGTGATTATTTAAATCAGCAGGGTACTTCGGTTTTGCCCCATACCCAAAGAATGGAATTTTAAACCCTTCAAGAATTCCTTTCTTCTCCAAATCGTCAAGCTGCGGAAGTTCACCAACATTCGCAAAGCTCGCCTGCATACGACAGTTTTCATAGCAGTTGAGCACTATGGTTGCTATGTCTTCACCTTTGCGTGGAAGAGCTTTCAGCAAAACTGAAGGTTTTGATTTTGCTTTTGTCTTTGCAAGAATATCAATAATCTTCACCGGAGTAAGCTCTTGATAATAGACTTTATCTTCAAAGCCCTTATCTGATTGTCGAACATAAACAACAAACAGTAAGCATCCACCATTTGTCTTGAAGTTCAATAAATCATCAATGGACATGGGGTAGGTAATCGCATCTTTATTGAAGTGCTTTTTTTCACACCCTTTAACCTGAACATTTACTCTTTTCAACCCTTTTTTTGTTTGACGAGCATTTTGATGCACGCAAATATATCCATCAAAGGATGGGCTTTTGTCATTGTCAGAAATATAAGAAGACAATACGGGAGACAATCGTATTTTTGCTTTTACAGCATCAACTGCCGTCTCTTCTATAGCTTTAGGATTTAAGGCCATTTTGTTTCTCCATAATCATCTAAGCAGTTTCACCTCATGACTTTCTCCATCAGACTGGTATAGCTATCTACCACATCGTAAACAACGTTCTCACCACTAATGGCTTTGAAGTGCTCCCTGGCGCAGTGAATTTTGGCGTCCTCCACCATACGCAGCTGCATGCTGGACATGGAGCCCTTCGTCTCAGCGATAAAGTAGATATGCTTCACAGTGCCCTCATAGAAGGCAATGGCCCAGTCAGGGTTGTAGTGACCAACAGGGGTAGAAATGTAGAACCCGTCCGGCAGTTTTACATAAACCGCTACGTTCTGGTTTGTGTCTAGGTCAGTGACAAAGTCCCGCTCGTTGGTGGAGTCGTAGACCACATGATCGTAAAGACCCTTCTTCACCTTCTTGGCGTTGACATCCAGCTTGCCCTTGATCGTCGGCTCAGTGAAGATGTCCGTGCCGTAATGATCATCCATTACGTCGTAGGTGATATGCTCGATGATCGCAGTTGCCTTTTCATCGTTGATTAACTGTGCCGCCCGGATGATGAATTCTTCGGGGTTATCCTTAAACTGGTCGAAGGTGGCAGGCTGAATACCGGTCAGGATCTGGATGATCGCCTTCCGAGTCAAACCGGTCTCATCCACCAGCTTGCCGACGAGGTCATACTTCACACCCTTGTTTGCCGTAATCCTCCGCCCAGTATCATAGGTGTCAGACTCTTCCTTCATGAAGGCGTTACCGCTGACCAAGTCTTCCCGAGATTTGATCTCGCTCATGCTGCCCGTTTCCACCTTGAAATAAATCTTGGAAACATGCAGCTTGGCGTCCAGCGCGGCGATAGCTTTTCGTACCAGCTCGTCAGTATCAAAATCTACCACATACACGGACTTGGCATTGATGCGGCTCCAAAGGGCTCTGAATTCCTTGCTGTTCAGCTTCTCTTCATCCACCTGCAGCTCCACATTGTTGCTGCGGGCGTTCTCCGGCTTCATGGTCTCGGCAGTATAGACGGAATCGACAATCTCAATGATGGACGCTGCACAGTCGGCAACTTCCTCCGGCATCTGCACGTTGCCATTAGCCTTGTCCTCATAATATTTATCGGTCAGAACGCCTTTGCGATCGATGTAGCGATTGACCGTCATCTCATAGACAATGCTGGAAGCCAGGTCTGCATCCACGACTGTTTCATTACCCTGAGAATCCTTGATGACCTTTCCCTTGAACAGGTCTGCAGTGACAGCACGGGGACGATCTGCCACAGCCTCCGCCAGTTCTGTCTGCAGCCCTTTGGCAAAGCTGTCATAGCTTTCACTCGCAATGACGGTGAGCACATTAACGTTATGCACATCGTTGCCCAGCACGTTGGTGTCCATGCGTTCGCCGTCCTGATTGACACACAGGCGCAGGCCACGGCCCACCTCCTGCCGTTTACGGACATCGCTGCTGCTCTGCTTGAGGGTGCAGATCTGAAATACATTCGGGTTATCCCAGCCCTCGCGCAAGGCAGAGTGGGAGAAGATGAAGCGCACGGGTGACCGCTTAGGATCACGATCCAGCAGCAGTTCCTTGTTACGCATGATCAGGTCATAGGCATCGATGTCATCCGAGGTCTTTTCCTTTTTGTCGGACAGCTTACTGTTGGTAATGTGCCCCTTCTTATCGATTGAAAAATATCCGGCATGCGTTTTGGATGCAGGGATGGCATCGAGATAACGGATATAGTCATCATCGCCAAAACCCAACTGCATATTGCCGATGATGTCCTGATATTCCTCCTCAAACATATCAGCAAAAATGCCGTTATACGGCTGGCCTGCAGCATCGTAGCACTTGTAGTGATCTACCTCGTCGATGAAAAACAGACTCAGTACTTTGATACCTTTATGGAACAGCTGCCGTTCTCGTTCGATGTGTGAAAGGATTGTCTCCCGGATCTGTAGGCGGCGCAGCTGCTCCTCGCTGACCTTGCCGATGACGTCTCCGGCATAGATCTTGATCCCGTTCAGGAATTCAACGGAATCATCCCGGCCGTCGATGGATTTCACAACAAAGCCGACCTTGTACTCATCCAGATTGCCGGAGTTGTCGTACAGGTTGAAGCCGATGCCGACGGTTTTGGTCACTTTACGGATACCTGTCGCACCCTTGAAATCAAACTGAATAGTAGCGGTCGGTGCGGCCTTGGACAGATTGATACTCTGCAGATACACATAACCTTCCGTTGCTGTGGAACCGCTCTCGGTGATACCTTTCACAGCAATCTTTTTCACCAGCCGCTTATTATAGGCCTCCATGGCGTCCAGCCGATAGACCATGTTGTAAATGCTATCCGAACGGTGCGTCGCAGAATAACGCAGGGTGATCAGCGGGCTGAACTGCTTCAGGTTCTCCTTGGTCTGCTTTCCTTCTACAGACTGCGGCTCGTCGATGATCAGGATGGGATTGGTCTTGGCAATGATGTCAATGGGCCGACGGCTGCGGAACTCGTCCAACTTCATGTAGATGCGCCGTGCATCCTTACCCTTTGCATTAAAAGCCTGGCTGTTGATGATCATGACATTGATGGAACTGTCAGAGGCAAAACGGTCAATCTCTGTCAGCTGTGCAGAGTTGTAGATGAAGAAGCGGATCTTCTTCCCATATTCCTCCGCGAAGTGTTCCTGCGTCATCTGGAAGGACTTGTACACACCTTCGCGGATTGCAATGCTGGGCACCACGATGATAAATTTCGACCAGCCGTACTGCTTGTTGAGCTCATACATGGTCTTAATGTAAGTATAGGTCTTGCCGACACCAGTCTCCATCTCGATGGTCAGGTTGAAATGTCCCTCCAGCTTGAGCGATGGCGCGATCTGATTATTGCGTTGAATCTTCTGCAGATGTTCCAGGATCAGCCCATCGGAAAGCTCCGGAACGATTCGGGCATTCGACCACCCTGTAAACTCGTCTTCCTCCCAAGTTGAGATCTGGCCCTTGCCTTTGTCCATCATGTAGGAAGGGGTAAGGAAGGGTTGGCCAGCAAAGACATCGACCACTGCTTTTGCGGCATCGGCCTGGAATTTCTGATGCTTAAATTGCAGCTTCATAAAGCCACACCCTCCTTCCTCAGATGACTTTTACCCTCGTATCCGGCGCGAGGAGCTTGAAGATTTCGCCAACGTTAATTTTCGCCGGGCTGTCCGCAAAACTGCTGTCGCGGAACACAGCGCGGAGCGGCTGACGCCGGGCGATGGTCTTGATCACGGAATCCGGCACATTCTCGTCAAAGCAGGCGATCAGATCGCCATCGTTATAAGTGTGTACGGTGCACCCTTCGATTTGTTCGGATGTATACGGTAAGGACAATGGCAGCCCCCATTCCAGCAAGCATCCGAAGAGTAGGTCAAGCGGTGTGCGGTCTTCTTTTATGTTAGAAAGCATACCAAGAAGATTATGTTGAGTTATTTCATCTGCGCTATAATAAACATCTTTCATATTAGTTTCATCAATTTTGAATGCGCGGAACCCAAAATCATAGTCTTGAGTGCCAAGTGGTGCTTCTTCTTGCATTTTCTTGCCCGCAAGTCTAATTCTTTCACGTCCAATATCTGCAATTGTCTTTAATCCGGCTTTTTCCGCTTCACTTCCAGCTTCACATGGTTCAGCAACTTGAACCATTATAAAACGCCGATGTCCACCATCCTCCATGTTTTGCATAAACACAGCGTGGGCGGTAGTCGCTGATCCAGAGAAAAAGTCCATAACAATAGAATCTTTCCGGGTGCCTATCTGTATCATTCTTTTGATAAGATCAGGGGCCTTCGGAAAACTCATGACATTTGTTCCGAAAAGGTCTTTTATTGCTTTTTTACCATAGTCATTGTTTATTGTGTTTTCCGTCCATAACGATTTGACTAAAGTCGTCGATACTTCTCCGTCTTTAATCAAGTAGTCTTTACGGTATATACGCCATTCATCACCGCTTTTTTCAGCAATAATAAGATCGTTCTCTGCTTCAACCTTTTGTCTCATCCATGTCCAACATGTTTTTGTGCCATCAGGAGCATCAGGCCATACTTCATCAACAAATTCATCACTCTTTTTTGTTGATACTTTTTTGGTAGACGGATTTACATATAATGGGAAGTAGAGATTAGGCCTTGTCTGCGGATTAAAGGCCTGATTCCTGTTGCGCAATCCGATAGCACGATACTTTCCTTTCTCGTCCTCCTTATTATACTCTTCTACCATCCGACCTTCCTTTTCAACTCCAATGATTGTGCTCATCTGATTGTAGTTCATAGCATAAACAAGAACTGATTCATATGTTTTTGCTACGAATACGTCCAGATTTCTGCCACGCGGATTCAGTTGAACAGCCAATTGTGCAATAAAATTTGAAGAGCCAAATACTTCGTCGCAGATGGTTTTTAAATTAAATACTTCGTTGTCATCGATTGAAATAAAGATTACACCATCTTCTGTCAATAGATTACGAGCAAGCATTAACCGAGAATACATCATACTGCACCAATCAGAATGATATCTGGCAGCTGCAGTGCTGTTTTCTCTCGTGAAATTAATGGTTCCATCTTCATCAACATAACCAGAGGACTCATCATATTTGTCTGAATCAATAATGAACGTATCTGGATAAATAAAGTCGTGACCAGTGTTATAAGGCGGATCAATATAGATCATTTTTACAGCGCCAAGATAGCTCTCTTGAAGCAGCTTCAAAGCTTCGAGATTGTCACCCTCGATGAAAATATTCTGTGTAGTATCCCAATTGACACTTTGCTCTACACAGGGACGTAGTGTTTTTCTAATAGGTTTGTTTGCTTCTACTGTTGCGGCTTTTTTACCGACCCATGTAAACTCAAACGCTTCATCACCATCAATTACAGTAGGAGATAACATTTGTTTTAACATGGGAAAATTAACAATGTATGTTAAATTGCCTTTTTCATCTTTTCCTTCAGAAACACAATTGGGGAAAAGGGATTTGATCATTATTATATTTCTCTGAGTTAGGTTGAGTGATTCCATTCTCATCTTTTCCATTTCAGAATTCCTCCAATTCTTTCTTTAGGGCTTTGAGCTCTGCGCTAAGTTTCATCTGAATATTCAGTTGCTTCTCTTTTCTCATTTTGTTCTGAAGCGAAGCAATCTGCTTTTCCAGTTGAGCCTTCTTCTCGCTACGGTCAACAGATTCTTTCAGCGTTTCTGACTGTCCGCCTTCCAGTGTGTCTCCTGCAATCTGCCGGACAAAGTTCTCGTAGACCGCATCGATAGTGAGGCCTTCCATGCGCAAGGGCAAATTCTGCGGCGGCATCCACTCCGTATGGTAATATCGGTTAACTTTGAAAGCAACGTTCCCGGAACCGCTGGTTTCCTTATAGCCGATCCATGCCTGCACCTTGCCTTCGTATTCTAGCAGGAACAGAATATGATATGGGATTTCCCGGTCAATCTGCCGAAGGACAGCCTCATCCAATGATCCCCCGTTCAGAC
>JAFUDW010000134.1 GCA_017464225.1 Clostridia bacterium
GGGATGTGATGGCCATTGAGGCCGAGCTGCTGCAGGCCGCCCTCAAGGCCGTAAAGGAACAGTACGGCGACCAGATCAAGGAGCTGTTCGGCCTGGATACCGTCGTGCCCACCCTGCCCTTCCCGGAGATGAAGCTGCAAGATGTATATAAGGAGCTGGAGGAGCGCTACGGCTATACCGTGGACGAAAGCGAAAAGAACGATCTGACCACCGATGCCGAGCGCCTGTGCGCCAAGCTTTCCATGGATAAGTTTGGCCATGAGTTCCTGTTCGTCACCGATTACGGCCCCGAAAAGCGCGCCTTCTACCACATGCGGGATGAAAACGGCATGCCCCTGGGCTATGATTTGATCTGGCGCGGCACCGAGATCACCACCGGCGCCCAGCGCGAGCACCGCTACGAGCAGCTTCGCAGACAGGCTGATGAAAAGGGCCTGGGCGAGGACGTGAAATTCTATATGGACTTCTTCCGCTACGGCTGCCCGCCCCACGGCGGTTTTGGCCTGGGTGTGGATCGCTTGACCATGCTGCTGCTGGGCATCCCCATCAAGGAGGTCATGTTCCTGTTCCGCGGCCCCAACCGCGTGACGCCGTAATATTGCGATATTGTATCAATCGTCCGGATCACAGCTTGGTCCGGACGTTCCTTTTTTATCCATGCTTGTTTTCCGCGCGTTTCGTGGTATAATCAAAACGCAGATCAAATGATTTGGAGGCGCTTTATGAGACTGGATGGTTTCGGACTGTTTGTGAACGATATGGGAGCGATGATCCGCTTTTACAGGGACGTGCTGGGCTTTGAGATCCAGGAGGCGGAGGATACGAACAATGTATATCTGCTCAAGGACGGCACGCTGTTCCTGCTGTACGGCCGCAAGGATTTTGAAAAGATGACCGACAGAAAATACGAATATGTGAAGGGCTTGAACGGGCATTTTGAATTGGCGCTGTACGTGGATACCTTTGAGGAAGTGGACGCGGAGTATCAAAAGGCGATCGAAAAGGGCGCTGCGCCGGTCATGGCGCCAACCACCGAGCCCTGGGGGCAAAGAACCTGCTATATCGCAGACCCGGAGGGCAATCTGATCGAAATCGGCTCCTTCAATCGGCCCTTTGTCCACTGACGACGGCCTTTGACGCCGGGCCGACCGGCTTGGCGAAAAATATCCCTATCAACCGCTGGAGGAAATACCGATGAAAAAAATGCTGGCTCTGTGCCTGCTGCTTTGCGTGCTTATGCCCTCAGCCCTGGCCGATACGCTGACGCTGTCCTTCGTGGGCGACTGCAGCATCGGCGAGGCCATCCAGAACAAGGGCGAGGAAAACGGCTATACCTGGATGCTGGATCATAACGGCTACGATTGGCCCTTTTCGCTGGTGCGGGAGTATTTGGATCGGGATGATTTCACCTTCGCCAATCTGGAGGTGGTGTTCACCGAGCGTACAAAGCACGTGGATAAAATGTATCCGCTGGTAGGCGCGCCCAAGTATGCCCAGGTTTTGCTGAACTCCGGCGTGGACGCGGTAAATACCGTCAACAACCACTGCTTTGATTTTAACGTGGAGGGCTACCGGGACACCATGAGCGCGCTGGACGCCCTGCACTATCCGCACTTTGGCAGCGTGTATGTGAACAATAAAACCCAGGGGCAGGATATCCTGCTCATGGTGGAGGTGAGCGGCGTCACCATCGGCGCCCTGGGCTTCACCTATCCGCAGGACAGCGATCTGCCGCTGATCGGCAGCCGGATCCGCCAGCTGCGGGAGGCGGGCTGCGATTTGATCGTAACGGCGCTCCACTGGGGAAAGGAAACCCACGCCACGCCCGAATCCTGGCAGTATACCTATGCCCGCAATGTGATCGATCTGGGGGCCGATATCGTATGGGGCCATCATCCCCACGTGCTCCAGCCCGTGCAGTTCTACAACGGCGGCGTCATCATGTATTCCACCGGCAATTTTACCTTTGGTACCATGTCCTCCAAGGTCGATCGGGACACCGGCATTTTTCAGACCGAATATGAAAAAACGGAAAACGGCCTTGTTCTCAGCCAGTTCCGCGTGATCCCCTGCGTCACCACCGGCAAGGGCGATTATCGGCCTTACGAGCTCACCGAGGAGGCCGACCGTCGGCGGGTATTCAAAAAGCTGATCTATCCCAAGGAAGTGAAAAATATGCAAAACCTTCCCCAAAGCTTTCTTGAAACCGGCGTCTGCCGCATTGCGGACGGCGTGCCGGTGGAATGAAACGCGCGGACATCCTGGGCTTTTGCCCGGGATTTTTTCTTTTTTATGAACCGATTACCGCGTTTCTCCGTCTAACGGATGATTGATCAATCGCAAGGAGCTTGAACCGTGACCAAGGAAGCATTGACCCAGGCGCTGCTGGATATGACCCAAACGCTGTACCGCGTGGCCTGGTCCCAGCTGCCCAATGCGGCGGATCGGGAGGATGCCGTGCAGGAAACGCTGTGCCGCGTTTGGCAAAAGCGGGGAACGCTCAGGGATGAAAGGCTTTTGCAAACATGGACCGTTTGGATATTGCTGAACGTTTGTCACGATATCCAGCGCAGGAACGCCCGGACGCTGCCCATGGACGTGCAGCCCGAGACGCCGCGGACGGCGGAGGAGGACCGAAATCTGGCCCAGGCGCTGCAAGCGCTGGATGCCCGGGAGCGCGTTCCGATCCTGCTTTATTACATCGAGGGCTACGATATCCGCCAGGTGGCGGCCATGCTGCGCGTCCCGCCGGGCACGGTCAAATCCCGGCTGAGTCGGGGCAGAAAGCAGCTTCGGGAAATGCTGCGGGAGGAGGTGCTTGAACCGTGAAAACAGAAAATGATTTTCGCCGCGCCATCGGCAGGGCTGATCCGGGTTTTGAACGGGCGATCGATCATACCCTCCTCCGTTTGAATGAACAGGAAGAAATCAAAAAGAAGAACAAAATCCCTGTCGCCCTTGCGGTGACGGCGGCCTTGCTGCTGCTGATCACGGCGGCTGCAGCCATGGAGAGCTTGCGGAGCGGACTGCTTGATTGGCTGCCGGGGATCAGGGATGATCCCGACGCGCCCATCGTCACCGAAAGACCGAAGACAGACGTGCAGGTGAAAACCGACTATGCCTCTTTTCGGCTGCGGGAGGCTGTAACGGACGGCTATGGCGTTTACGCCACCGTGGTCTGTACGCCCAGCCGGCCCGGCACGCTGATCCTGGACGCCGATATGATCCCTTCCCAGGATCCGGCGTCGGATCTGGGCGTGATCCCGGATTCGCCGGGAGAAACGATCCTGCAATGGGCCAAGGCGCACGGATATGACAGCCTGGGCCGGGCTTTGATCTTTTCTCCCCGTACGCAGTACGAATGGGAGTATGACGGCTTTTATTCCGGTATCACCCGAAAGATCAGCCTGGAAGAGGATGGAAGCAGCGTGTTCCTGATCAGCGGCGTGTATCAGGGAGAAAAACATACCTATCAGCTGGATTGCTTCGCAGGGCCGTGGATGGAACCCTATTGGAACGAAGGACACAAGGAGACGAGCTGGGGACCGCAGGAGCAGGGAGCCTTCAGCTTTTCCTTGCAGGAGCCTGCGGTGGGAGATACACAGGTATTGGCCGAGTACGCCGCTCCCGAGGAACAGCCGGACGGAGCGATCCGGATCAAGGGAACGCGGCTGATCCGGACCGCTCTGGCGGAATATTACGAGGTGATTTATGAAATGGGAGGAGAGGGACAGTATACGCGCTGGAATCCGCCCATGTTCATCACGTCCGATATGGGGCTGCCTGAAATCAAAGCCCACGGGACCCTTCGGGACGCGCAGGGGGAGGGAAGCGAACAATACCGGTATATCTGCGCCTGTCAACTGCCGCAGACCATCCCCGATACCCTCTCTTTGACCGAAATTCTCTGGACCGGCGCGGCCGATAGTGAGCAGACCGCCGTCATCCTGAACAGGATCCCGTAATACGGGCATGACGCGGCACGCCCGCGCATATCCTCCCAGGAGGTGATATGCGTGCGGCGGGCTTTTTTGCTGCTGGGATTGATCGTTTTGCTGACAGCCTGCGCGGGCGGCGCGCCGGAGGCGGTCACGGCGTCGGCGGGCGTGCCGGAAAGAAAATGGATCCTGATCGAAACCGACCTGAAACGGCTGACGGTGTACCAGGGGACAGAAATCGTGAGCCGTTATCCCATCGCGTCGGGCGCTTGGGACACGCCGTCGCCGATCGGCGCGTTTTATATTGACAGCCGATTTAAAACCGAAATGTCGGGCTTTGGCACCCGGTTTTTGCACCTCACCGTGCCCTGGGGGCAGTACGGCATCCATGGCACCAACCGCCCGGAATCCATCGGCGGCAACGCCTCTCACGGCTGCATCCGCCTGCGGGTGAAGGACGCCGAAGCGCTTTACGGCCAGGTGCCCAATTGGACGCGGGTGATCATCGAGGGCGGCCCCTACGGCCCCTTGGGTGACAGCCTGCGGTCGCTGCGGCCCGGCGACCGGGGCAGCGCCGTTCAGCTGGTGCAGTTCAGGCTGAGCCAGCAGGGCTTCTACGCCGGGGCGGACGGCGTATACGGCGCGGCCACCTCCCGGGCGGTGCTGGCCGCCCGTAGGGCCTTTGGGCTGTCCGACCGGGATATCGTGGATCAGGCGCTGTACGAAAGGCTGGGCATCATGCTGTTTGAGTGATTTTACGATGGCTTGCCGCATAGAATTGTACCATGGATTTGATCAGATGCTTTCCGCCCCTCCTGCGGGAGGAGCTATGCGGACTTGATTTGGATGCGGTCAGCGATATCCGGCTGTTTGCCGGGCGGCCCTGCGCCGTGCGCCTGGAGGAAGGCGAATACCTGTCCGAGTATATCCCAGATGCGGGAGAGCTGGAGGATCTGGCTCAGGCGCTCACAGGCCGCATGCTGCGGCTGGCGCCCGGAACAGGGGAAGGGTATATCACCCTGCGCGGCGGCCATCGCATGGGGCTTTGCGGCCATGTGACGCCTGGACCGGGCGGCCCCGTGCTCCAGGGCGTGGGGAGCCTGTGCATCCGCGTGGCCCATGAAAAACCGGGCTGCGGCAGGGGCCTGGCGGCCTGCGTGCGGCAGGGTGGGGGCGTGCTGGTGGCCGGCGCGCCGGGTAGCGGCAAAACCACCATGCTGCGGGATGCCGTGCGCATCCTGTCGGATGCCGGCACTGTGGTGGGGTTGGCGGATGAGCGCGGCGAGGTGGCGGCCTGCCTGAATGGCGTGCCGCAGCTGGATGTGGGTATGCGCACCCATGCGGTGGACGGATGCGCCAAGGCCATGGCGCTTCGTTGGCTGCTTCGGGCCATGAGCCCGCAGCTGTTGGCCGTTGACGAATTGTATGGGGATGCGGATTGCCAGGCTGTGCGGGAGGCGGCGGCCTGCGGCGTGCCTGTGCTGGCAACGGCGCACGCGGGCAGCGCGGCCGAGCTCTGCGCCAGGCCGGGCATCCGTGCGCTGCTGCTGGAGGGTGCGATTCGGCGGGTGATGTTCCTGCATGATCGCAGGCCCGTGCTCACGGCGGAGGCGGGGGAAGTGCTGGAGGCCGCGTGTTTGGGGCGCTGACGGCGGCGCTGGCCTGTGCGCTGCTGGGGATCTGGGCGGCGCACAGCCTTCGCGCACGGAGCAGGATGCTTAGAGCGTGGCAGCGAGCGCTGGCGGGCATGTACGCCTCCTGCGCCTATGCGCGGGCCGACAGCGCGCAGATCCTGCGGGCCGGGGCCTATGAGATCCCTGCGCTGGGCGATTTGGCCCGGGCGGTGGAGCTGAACGGGGCCGATGCCGGAATGCTGTTTGAATCCCAGAAAACCGGCAGGCTGCGGCCCGAGGAATATACCGTTCTGCTTTCCGTGATGCGGGCGGCAGCCTCGGGCGGACGGGAGGAGATCGCCGCCGCCATCGCCTACGCCCAGGAGCGGTTTCGCTCCTTCTGCGAGGCGTGCGACGGCAAACGCGACGCCGACGCGCGGATGTACGTTACGCTGGGGCTTTTGTCCGGCGTATGCGCGTTCCTGATTCTTTGGTAGGAGGGTGAATGATGCAGGTACAGCAGCTGCTCCGCATTGCGGGCATCGGCATCCTTGTCACGGTGATCGCCCAGATCCTCACCCGGGCGGGCCGGGAGGATATGGCCACGCTCACCGGCATCGCCGGGCTGGCCATCGTGCTCATGCTGGTGGTGTCGCTGGTGGCCGAGCTGTTCACCAGCGTGCAGAGCATCTTTGGCCTGTACTGATGGATAGTTTTTGGAAATTCCTGGGGATGGCCGTGCTGGCCGCCGTGATGGCGCTGACGCTCCGCGCGGCGAACAAGCCCTTTGGAACGGTGTTTTCGCTGGCGGCAGGGATCATCCTGCTGCTGGCGTTGGCCGAGCCCATCGCCCAGGCCGCGGAAACGCTGTCTGAGATCGCCCGGGCGTCTCGGAGCGACAGCGAACACGTTGCGCTGATCCTCAAAATGCTGGGCGTGTCCTTTGCCGCCGAGCTGGCGGCGCAGGCCTGCCGGGACGCCGGCGAGGAAGGCATTGCCCTGCGGATCGAAATGTCGGCCAAGGTCATGCTGGTGACGCTGTCGGCGCCGCTGCTTCGCCAAATGGCACGGCTCATCCTGGAGCTGACGGCATGAGAAGGCTGGCGCTTCTGGCGCTGCTGACGCTGCTGGTGCTGCCGGGACAAGCCGAATCGCTGGAGGACGGGCTGAACCGGGCGCTGGATATGGTGGACGTGCCCGCGCTGGAGCAGGCGTCGGGACAGACGGGACTGGGGGAGCTGCTGCTTCGCCTCGCCCGGGGCGAAACGGTATGGGACGCCGCCGCCACAGCGGAAGCGTTCAAGGAGCTGGCGGCGGGAGAAATCAAAGCCAGCCTGTCCCGCGTGCTGGGGCTCATGGCGCCCGCTCTGCTCTGCGCCCTGGCGGGCGGGCTCCGGCCCGGGAGCAGCGTGGCCAGAATGGCGGAGAACGCCTGTTTTCTGGTGTTGGCCGCCGTGCTGACGGCCGATCTGCGGGTATATCTGCTGGAGGCCGACGGTACGGTCAGCCGCGCCGCCCAACTGATGCAGACGCTTTTTCCCATGCTGCTGACGCTGCTGGCGGCGGTGGGGGCCACCAGCGGTGCGGCGCTCTTTCAGCCGGCTGTGACGGCGGCCAGCGGCACCATGACGGCGCTGGTGCGCGGCGTATCGCTGCAGCTGGCGCTAGGTGTGGCGGTGGTCACCTTGCTGGATCATTTATCGCCCCGCATGCGGCTGAGCAGGCTTGCCGCCCTGCTGCGCTCGGTATCCAGCTGGACGCTGGGCGCGGCCTTCACGGTATTCATCGGCGTCACAGCCATGCAGGGGCTCACAGCCGCCGCGGCGGACGGCATCGGGATCCGGGCGGCCAAGTACGCTGTGGATAATCTGGTCCCGGTGGTGGGCGGCATGTTTGCCGATACCATGGATACGCTGGTGGGCTGCGCCATGCTGATCAAAAACGCGCTGGGTGTCACCGGCCTTTTTCTGCTGCTTTCGGTGGTCGGCGCGCCGATGCTGCGCGTGCTGGGAGCGGTACTGATATACAGGCTGTGCGCCGCGCTGCTGCAGCCCGCCGTGCCTGACCGCGTATCGGCCATGATCCATGATTTTTCGGACGTGATGATGCTGCTGTTTATCATCGAGCTGTCGGTGGGCGCCATGTTCATGCTGCTTGTGGCGCAGATGCTGGCGGTGGGCAATCTGACGGTGGGGCTGAGGTGAAAAACAATGAAGGATTTTCTGCGCAGCGTGGGCATGCTGGCCCTCCTGCGCATGACGGCGGATATGCTTTTGCCCGAGGGAGGAACGCGGAAAATGTGCGAAACGATGCTGGGGTTCATGATGACCCTGGGCATCCTTTCGGCGCTGGGACGGCTGCTGCCCATGTGGCTCGGCTGAAAACCTTTCTTCGCGCCAGGTACAGCCTTTTGCTGATCCCATTGGCCGCTGCGGCGCTGGCGTTGGTGTTGTCCGGCGGGGACGGCGGCATGACCCGGGAGGAAAAGCGCTTGGCCGATACGCTTTCCAGCGTGCAGGGAGCGGGGAGGGTGCGCGTAACGCTCTATTATGAGCAGAGCGGCGGCGCCTTTTCGGGCGCGGCCCAGCGGGTGACAGGTGCGCTGGCGGTGGCGCGGGGAGCGGGAAGCGTGGGCGTGCGCCTTCGGCTCACGGAGGCGCTTGAAACGCTGCTTTCGCTGGAGCCGGGCAGCGTGCTCGTGCTGGAAATGGAGGAATAAGCCGGATGAAAAAACGTCTTTCCCGGGGCTTGATGACGGCGCTGATGCTGTGCGCGGTGCTCAGCGCCTTTTATCTCAGATCGGAAAATGAAAGGGCTGTCGGCGTAATCCCGGTGGAGCGCGTGTTTCTCCGGGGAAGCGTTACGCCTGCGCCTTTGGGCGAAAGACAGCGGCGGGACGATCAGCGCGGCCAGGAGCTGGCCGCCCTTGGCGCGTTGGCGGCCCAGGATGAAGCGGCGGCCGCCCTCCTGCAAAAGCTGGTGGAACGGGCCGAAAACGAACAGGCCGTGGAAAGCGCGCTGTCGGCTTTGGGATATGAGGGGGCTATGTGCAGCCTTCGCTCGGACGCGGCGGCCATCTGCGTGAAAGAGCGCATGGACGCGGCGCAGGCCGCTCAAATTATAGAGCTGTGCGCCAGGATCGTGGGCGTTGA
>JAFUDW010000135.1 GCA_017464225.1 Clostridia bacterium
CTGGTGCAACTGTTGTTCTGCCAAGGGCACAGCAGGGAAGCGAAGTGCGGATGGGATAAACGCTGAAGGCATCTAAGCGTGAAGCCCACCTTAAGATAAGAACTCCCATCTCAATAAGAGAGTAAGACCCCCGGAAGACTACCGGGAGATAGGTCAGCGGTGTAAGCACGGTAACGTGCGAGCTTGCTGATACTAATAGGTCGAGGGCTTGATTTCGAGCCTGAGGCTAATGGAGCAAATGGCAAAAGTCCTGAGAAGTTGTGCAGTTGTCAGGGTGTAAGAACCTTGAAGAATTTCCGGTGGTAATGGCGAAGGGGTCCCACCTGTTCCCATCCCGAACACAGAAGTTAAGCCCTTCAGCGCCGATGGTACTTGGCTGGACACGGCCCGGGAGAGTAGGTCGCCGCCGGATTCCAATGGATAAGCGGAGTGAAAACTCCGCTGTCCGTATTCCTCAGTAGCTCAATGGCAGAGCACTCGGCTGTTAACCGAGTTGTTGTAGGTTCGAGCCCTACCTGGGGAGCCAAAGAGAGCAAGGATGTTTGTCCTTGCTTTTTTTGTTGTTGCTATGATACCAGAAAACAGCCTGCGTTCCCTTTAGGCAAGCGCAGGCTGTTATGATTTATGACACGGGGCAATGAGGGAAGCTTTCTGTAAAGCGTTTCCTTTGAGGCCGGATCATTTCTTTTGCGGCTTCGGCTCGTGGTATTCCAGGCCCTGGTCGTAGCGCACGGTTTCGGGCGGCGTTTCCAGCAGCTCCGGATGGTCCAGGTATTTCTCCATGGCAGCGAAGAAGCGGGCGTAATGCGCGCCGGAGCATACGCGCTCGTCGGCGGTGATGCCGATGGGCAGGAAGCGCTTCATGCGGGTTTCGCCCTTTTCCACAACGGCCACCTTTTCCACCAGGCCCATGCCGAAGAACATGCTCACATCGCCAAAGTTATAGATATGGTGGTTCACATGGTGCAGGCCGATGGAGGCGTTGTTGGTGATGTACATGCCCACGTAGAAGGGCAGTTCGCTGATCAGCGCGCCGGGGGCCAGGCCGTAGCGGTCCAGCAGCCGCACCAGGGCCACCACCACCGTGGCAAGGCCGGGCACGCCAAAGAGCACGCCCAGCAGCTTATCCACAAAGCCCGGCTCGGCGTTTTTGCCGCGGGCAGCGTCCACGGCAGCCGTCATGCGGTCGCGCACGTCATACAGCGTATCGGAAGGATCAAACCGGATGCTCACCACCGTTTCGCCCTGGTCGGCGTCCTGGGGGGATTTGAGCATGGTAAAGGCCACGCTGCAGTTGTTGCGGGCAAAATACTGCTTGTTCATGATAAAGCGGTTGACCTCGGGATTTTCGCTCACCGCGCGCACATAGGCCGCCACGATGATCTGCATGTGGGTCAAGCGCTCGTTTTTATCCTGCATCTGGCGGCCGATGTAGCGGGTCATGGCCTCCCAGTCGATCCTGTGCTGTAAAAAAACCTGGGCGTCGCAGCGCATGGGCATAACATAGGGGGTGATCTTCACCACCGGGTCAATCTTTTTTACCCGGCGTCCATCCGGTCTTTTTCCAAACATGGCATTTCCTCCTCCCCGCAGGCCGTCCTTACAAAGCCTGGTATCTGTATAATACAATAGATATGTGCAAAAAAGCAATCCCGCCGCGCCTTTCCCGGGGAAAAATGTAAAAAAAGCGCTGTTGATGAGGTCGGCGTTGCGCAAAGCGGAAGATTTGGATATAATAAACGAAAAGATACGCAGCCGGGGAATATCCCCCATGAAAGCCCGTTTTTTTCCCTGTTCCGTCCAGGATCTTCCAATCATTCTGTAATGCCTAAGGAAACCGCCATGAAGAAATGCCTTATCCTTTTTTTCTTGATCTGCCTGCCGCTGTTTGCCCGGGCGGAGGAGGCCGTATTCTCCCTCAGCATGCCGGAGGTTGTGACGCCCTACGCGCCCAATACCATTGCCGTGCATGTTCCCGCGGCGGGCATGGTCACCGTGACGGCGGAGGACGCCTATATCAGCCATCGGATATACGGCGGACAGACCGCGGCGGGCGATATGGAAATCGCCTGGGACGGCCTGATCGCCAACAGCGAGGCCCCGGGCCGGGGCATGTATACGCTGCGCGCGGAGTATAACGGCCAGGCGCTGGAAACGCCCTTCCGGGTGGGCAAGTCCGCCGCCGCGCTGCAATACTGCATCCCCTCGGACGACGTGATTTACACGGGCCGGGACGGCTATATGGTGCATTACCTGGCCACCGCCGAATGCCTGCTGCATATCCAGCTGGCCGAGGCTGACGCGCCGGAGCAGATACTGAAAACCTGGTCCCGGGAGATGACGGACAGCCTGCCCCATTATTTTGCCTGGAATGGACTGTTGAACGGCAGCAGCGTGCCGCCCGGCCAGTATACGCTGACCTTTTCGGTGAAAAACAGCCCGCAAACGCCCTTTGTTGTGCCCGTGCGGGTGACCGACGGGATCCCGGAGCAGCTGCCGGTGGCGGTGACCGACCCGGCGCTTTTCCTGCCGGAGGATGAGGACAGCGTATGGGATTGCCTGATGCAGCCCATCACGGTGGTGAACATCGGCCTGCTGCAGCACCAGAATATCCTGGCCGCGCCGCAGGAGGGCAGCGCCATCATCGGTACACTGCATGGCATGAGCCACGGCGTTATGGTGCAGGAGGTGCTGGATAACGGCTATGCCCGCATCGGCACCTGGCGGCAGGAGGACGGGGATTACGTGGAGGGCTATGTGCCCGCCCGGAAGCTGCTGACAGTGAAACCCAATCCCCATTTTGGACTGGTGGTGGATAAAAACAGCCAAACCATGACGGTATGGCAGGATGGCGAGCGTCTGGGTACCATCCAGGTGTCCACCGGGCTCATGGCCCCGGGAAAGATCTTCCGGGAGACGCTGGCAGGCGCTTTTTTGACCACGGACCGCATGATCAGCTTCAAGGACGAGGGCTATCAGTATAACTACGCCATCCGCATCGATGGCGGCAATCTGATCCATTCGCTGGGCTGTAAGCTGGACGGGGTCAAATTTAATTATACCAATCAGCTGAAGATCATCGGCAGCAAGGCCTCCCACGGCTGCGTGCGCACCGATCCCCGGCCGGGCGAGGGCGGGCTGAACATCTATTGGCTGTGGACGCACCTGCCCTACAATACCAAGGTGCTGGTGCTGGACGATCCGGAGGATCGCGCGGCGCGCATGGCCGCGCTGATGCCCACCGCCGCGCCCACCGCCGTGCCGGTCACCCCCAGCCCGGCGCCCAGCCCCACGTTATCCCCGGCGCCCACGGCGACGCCTTCCCCCACGCCCGTGCCCACGCCCACGCCGGCGCCCACCGCCACCGCCGCCCCGGCCTTCGATGGGCTGCTCAGCGCCGGCTCAAAGGGCCTGCGGGTGATGCAATTGCAGGAGCGGCTGCGCGAGCTGGGCTATTATGACGGGCTGATCGACGGCAGGTTTGGCAGCCAGACCCACGGCGCGCTGACGCGCTTTCAGAAGGACAACGGGCTCCAGGCCGACGGCATCCTGGGCCAGAAAACCTATAACGCGCTGTACAGCCCGGAGGCCGATGCGGCGGGCGAATGACGCGCCATGCCCGCGCAGAGAAAAGGCATCAGTTCTTTATCAATTTTGATCAGCGCGGATAACAAAAGTTGAAAAAAAGGGTTGACATAGGGCCGCGTTTGTGGTAACATATGTATCTGTCAGCAGGGAATATTCCCCCGACACTCCCCGACAGCGGCCTGCGCCTGTAGCTCAGTCGGATAGAGCAACGGCCTTCTAAGCCGTGGGTCAGGGGTTCGAATCCCTTCAGGCGCGCCAACCCTTATGGTGGGTATAGTTCAGTGGTTAGAGCGCCAGATTGTGGCTCTGGATATCGTGGGTTCGACTCCCACTACCCACCCCATTTCATCCCTTTCGGTTGGCCGATCTCTTCATAGGGGTGTAGCCAAGCGGTAAGGCAAGGGACTTTGACTCCCTCATTCGTAGGTTCGATCCCTGCCACCCCTGCCAGATGACCCATTAGCTCAGGTGGTAGAGCACTTGACTTTTAATCAAGGTGTCCGGAGTTCGAATCTCCGATGGGTCACCATTCCCTTCGGGGAAAAGTCAAGTTAAGGCCAGATCATGCGGGCGTGGCGGAATGGCAGACGCGCCAGACTTAGGATCTGGTGTCTAACGACGTAAGAGTTCAAGTCTCTTCGTCCGCACCAAGTGCGGTAGTAGCTCAGTTGGTAGAGCGCAACCTTGCCAAGGTTGAGGTCGCGAGTCCGAGCCTCGTCTACCGCTCCATTTTGAAACTCTCCCATGCGGGTGTAACTCAATGGCAGAGTTCCAGCCTTCCAAGCTGGCTATGTGGGTTCGATTCCCATCACCCGCTCCAGCACATGCACCATTAGCTCAGTTGGTAGAGCACCTGACTCTTAATCAGGGTGTCCCGGGTTCGAGTCCCTGATGGTGCACCACCGAAAACCCTTGAAAATCAAGTATTTTCAAGGGTTTTTCATTTGCATCCCCTGATCGAGTGTTCCCGAAAAGTGCTTAAAAGTGCTTAAAAGTGCTCTTCTATTTATAACAGCGTTTATAACAAATAGCGCTTTGAATCGGACACCTGATCTGATATAATATGCTCAATAAGAAAGCCTCAGGGCTTGTAAGGACGAGGAAGTGCGGCAACAGTTCCCCGTTCTATTTATTTTGAGCGGATATATCATCTGTGATATAATACCGATACCGGCAAAACGCAGATCGCGTTTTAGGGAGTGACCTTCCGGGGCCACTCCTATTTTTAAGTTTCATTTCTGACAAAAGTAAACACGAAACAGAAGAGAAAGTGAAGAAAATGGGCAGAAAGTTAAGTTTCCGCCAGTTTCATTTTCATTAAAAGTAAACACCAAGATACACTTTTAAGTAGAGCTTGTACGCAGAAACCACCCGATTTGTACGTTTATCCAGATCAAGACGCACTTTTGGGCATAAGAAAAGCGCAGTGCGATTCATCTCTGCGCCTGGTATCAGCCTACGGAAATCTCGCCGCCGTATTGGACGATGATTTCCTCAGCTTGTGCCCGAGTAAGGTTTTGAATGGTGACGGTGAAAAGCTCTTCCACAGGTTCAGGCTCGGCATACCTGTCGTAATACCGCTGTCCCAAGGAAGCCCGTTTTTCTTGAATCTGGGCGCTTTGATCGGCGGGCTTCTCATACTGCGTCAGGATGATATTGGAGGCTTCCAGGACGGTCTGGGAGGCAACCAGGGCATCCCGGGCGGCTTTGAAGCTGTCACCCATCTCCTGCCACAGAAAATCAAGCTGCATTTGCAGGTCGCCAATGGATTTTCCGCGCTCCTTGGCGTAGGCCAGGAGCTTGCGCTTGCGGCTGTAGTAAGTCCACTGAGCGAGGCCGTAGCCCGCGCCGTCATTGATGAAGTTATCGTAGGTGCCAGAATTTACGGCCTGGGTGTATTGCTCGTCCGTCATGCCGAGCTTCTTTTCCGCGCTGCCTTGCAGGTCGTGGGAGTTCAGGGAGGATTCCGCACACAGATTGCCCATGAGACCGGCCACGGCGTAGGGATTGCCGATCTTGCCCATGAGGTCATCCCAAATATAGCGCTCGGCATTTTCGATGATCACCTCCGTCAAAGGCACGGGTTCAGGCTCCGCCATGAGCGCGGCCACATCATCGCGCACGTTTACCATGGTTTTGCCGTAGCGCTTAAACCATTCATAGATGTCGGCGTGATCATTGCCCAGGCCCAGGCGGTAGCTGTCCTGATGGCAGAGGATGACGGGCACGGTCACGCCCTTGTAGCTCACGCTGCCGTGGGGGTCAAGGCCAAACTTTTTGCACAGGTAGGCCGTGATCTCACAGGCTTCCCGGTAGGCGGCGTTGAAATAGTCGGCGTTTTTCAGGTTGTCCTCGCACATTTCAAACTGAATCCAGCCGCTGTTGCAGCTTCCGTTTTTACCGCTGCCGCATCCCCACGGGCGGAAATCCCAGGGCAGGGTCTGTACGGTGGAGACAGTGCCATCCTGCAATTTGCCCACCCAGCAGTTCATGCCCGCCTCGCGGTAGGCGTGATTCCAGTCGTTGGCGTACTGATTTTTGCCGAGCAGCGCCATCAAGGCTTCGCGGTTGGGGTCGTTGTCATCGGGCTGCACATAACGGTGAATGTAGGCGTTATTGGCTCCCGTGGAGTGCCACAGCACGCCCAGGATTTTCATCTTGGTCGTGCCGCCATTCAGGTAATCGGCCAGCTGCTTGGTATAGCAGGTGCTTTGCCGCATCAGGCACACCGTGGGCGGGTTTTTGTCGCTGTATTTCAAAGGCGTTCACCTCCAATCGGAAAAAGAGCCGCCCACCCATCGGGATGAGCGGCCAGGGGTTTACTCCTGCGATTCCTCAGGTTCATCCTTGTATGGAGCCTGATAGGTCAGCGCACGCTGGCTGTCGCCCAAGCCCGCCGTGGTGGGGTCGGCCACAATGCCGAGCACGGTCAGCAGGGCAAACACCGCATTGACCACGGCGATGAGCTTGTTGCCGATCTCGCCGTAATCAAAGGTGATGTCGAACACCGCCAGCACCACCTGGATCAGCAGCAGGACGGCGGGAATGAGCGCCAGCCAAAACTGCTTATTGCGGATGCGAACCTTCCAGTTGATCATGTGTTTTTCACCTCCTTCACTGTGTGGGCAGGGCGAGGAACTTGTCATGCAGATCGTCCATCACGCCGTTTGCCCCCAGTCGATGGTACTGTTGATAGCAATTCTCGAAGTTTTCCCGCGCATAGATGGGCGCGAATCCCTTCTCGCTGTAGCGGTTGTAATCATCAATCATCTGCGCCCGCAGCAGCGCCTGTATGTATGCTCCTGGCGTTGTGCCTGTTACTGGCCGCTTTTTCATCTTTCGCGGAGGATGCGCCGTCCTCTGTGCTGGTGGTCTATTTCTCCCGAGCCGGCGAAAACTGGAGCGTGGGCGTCATTGAGGAAGGCAACACTACCAAGCTGGCGAAAATCATTGCGGAGCAGACGGAGGCCGATCTCTTTGAAATCGTGCCGGAGGTTCCCTACCCTTCGGATTATGACAGCACTTTAGCCATTGCCACCCGGGAAAAGGAAGAGGATGCCCGCCCGGCGTATCTGGACGACGTGGAAAACTGGGCGCAGTATGACACCGTCTTTATTGGCTATCCCATCTGGTGGGGCGGCGTGCCCTGCATCATATCCACCTTTCTGGAAAGCCACGATTTTTCCGGGAAAACGGTAATTCCCTTCAACACCCACGAGGGCAGCGGTCAGGGAGGAACCCAGCAGGTGATCAAAGGAAAGCTACTCGGCATCACGGTTTTGCAAGGGCTGGCCGTCCGGGGCAGCCAGGCCCAGAACGACGCCGAGGGAACAACAAAAGACGTAAACAAATGGCTGAACAGCCTTGGCCTAATGAAGTAAGGAGGATGAAACGATGATCCAGAATCGCTTTTTCCCCGAAATCCACGGCAATTTTGGTTTTGGCTGTATGCGCCTGCCCATGAAGGATGGCAAGGTGAACTATGATGAGTTTTGCCGTATGGCGGATGCTTTCATCGCATCGGGCCTGAATTACTTTGACACGGCCCACGGGTATATCGGTGGGCAGAGCGAAACAGCCATCCGGGGTTGCGTCAGCAAGCGCTACGACCGCAGCCGCTTCCTGCTCACCGATAAGCTGACCACGCCCTATTTCAACAAGGAAGAAGATATCCGTCCCTTCTTTGAAAACCAACTGAAATGGTGCGGCGTGGAGTACTTCGATTTCTACCTCATGCACGCCCAGGACAGGAACAACTATCAAAAATACTGCGTGGAGGAAAATGCGTGCCCCAAGGGCATCCGCATCCCGGATATGTTCTCCTCCTTGAACGCCCATGAAGCGTTCCATAACTGGAATACCGGATATTATTATAACAATGTGATCACCGGCGAAGGCCACGGAAAAGCGTCTGAATGTATCAAATGCGGCAAGTGCGAGAAGGTTTGCCCCCAGCATTTGCCCATTCGGGATTTGCTGAAAAACGTGGCGAAAACCTTTGAAAAATAAGGAGACAAGGAACATGAAAAAGGAAGTTATGCTCGTCACCGGCGCGGGACAGATCAGCATGGCCATCGCTCGCCGGATCGGGTTTGGAAAGAAGATCATCCTGGGCGATAAGAAGATCGAAAACGCCTACGCCATCGCCAAGATCATGAACGAAGCGGGCTTCGACGTGGTGCCCGTGGAGATGGATATTTCCAGCCGGGAAAGCATTTTGAACATCATCGCCGAGGCGCAGAAATACGGCGAAATCAAATACCTTGTGAACGGCGCGGGCGTATCGCCCAGCCAGGCTCCCATTGAAGCCATCCTGAAGGTCGATCTCTACGGAACCGCGGTGCTGCTGGAGGAAGTGGGCAAGGTGATCGCGGCGGGCGGCTGCGGCGTGACAATCTCCAGCCAGTCCGGTTGGCGGATGCCTCAGCTGACGGCGGAGGAAGACCGGTTGCTTGCCACCACCCCCACGGAAGAACTGCTGAACCTGGAAATCCTGAGGCCCGAAAACATTCGGGATACCCTGCACGCCTACCAGATGGCGAAGCGCTGCAATGAAAAGCGAGTCATGGCGGAGTGCGTCAAGTGGGGAGAGCGCGGCGCGCGGCTTAACGATATTGCCCCCGGCATCATCGTGACGCCCTTAGCCATTGACGAATTCAACGGCCCCCGGGGCGACTTCTATAAGAACATGTTTGCTAAGTGCCCGGCGGGCCGCCCCGGTACGGCGGACGAGGTGGCGAACGTAGCCGAACTCTTGATGAGCGATAAGGGCGCGTTCATCACCGGCTCCGTCTTCCTGATCGACGGCGGGGCCACCAGCAGCTACTACTACGGCCCTCTGCAGCCCCAAGCGAATTGATCAAACAATTTCTTTTATACCGCGCCGGAAGGATTATCCTTGTTTATTTTAGACTGTTTGCTTATTTACCGATCGGAAGCTTATCTCCATTGGTAAACGTAAGTGTATAGGAACCATTCTTGACTTTGGAGATCGGAGTCTTTTCTGTTGCCGCTATGAACCGTTCATCAGAATAGGCGATCATTTCTGGCTGGAGATTCTCCGTCGCTTCCTTGAAGCGGCGGATTTTTGTATCCATAAAACCCCACGCTAGGCGTGGGGTTCGGGAAAGCTTAGAGCTATGCCTATGAAATAAAAACTCCTTTTGCTATAATGGAGCTGCGGTCTGCCAACTGCAACGAAAGCAAAAGGAGGTCATTAGATGGC
>JAFUDW010000136.1 GCA_017464225.1 Clostridia bacterium
AATGCCGCCCATTTTTACATAGCTGTTTTCCACCACAGTGCCTTCGGCGGTGATCACCGATTCCACAGTGAGCTGGTCCACAATAGCGGCCCCCTCGGGATACTTTTCCTTTTCCACGGTCAGCTGGATGCGGCCGGTATAATCCCGCAGCACCAGGAAAGCCATGGTGCGCTTATTGCGGATGTTCTCCACAAAGCCCTGGATCTTGTTGACTTCGCCAATTTTCAGGTTGGCAATCAGACTTCTCTCCATTGTAATCTCATCCTTTCAAAGCAAGGCGGCAATTTCTTGCGCCGCGTTTTCCATTGGAATCTCTTTTTCCTCGCGGGTTGCCAGGTTGCGCAGCTTGACCGTACCGCGCTCATATTCCTCGCCGCCCACCAGTGCAATATACTTTGCGCCGATCTTATCAGCATATTTGAACTGCGCCTTTAAGCTTCGGCCGGTAAGATCGCTGTCGGCCTTCACGTTCAGCGCACGCAGTTCCTGGGTAAAAGCAAAGGCGGGAATCTTCATATCGGCCCCCAGGTTGGCCACATACACATCGGTGACACTGGGCGCGGGCGGCAGCAGTCCCTGGTTTTTAAGCTCTATCAGAATGCGCTCAGCGCCAATGCCAAAGCCCGCGGCGTGGGTGGCCGGTCCGCCCAGCTGCTCCACCAGGCCGTCATAGCGGCCGCCGCCGCACAAAGCCAGTCCCTCGCGGCCGGACTGCATGATGATTTCAAACACTGTTTTGGTGTAATAATCCAGGCCTCCCACGATGCGGGAATCCACCTGGAAGGGGATCTTTTGGGCGGTCAGCAGAGCCTGCAGCTGGTTAAAATGTTCGCGGCACTCATCGCACAGGCAGTCCAGAATCACGGGGGCATCCTTCACGATGGCCTTGCACTTTTCTTCCTTGCAGTCCAGGATGCGCAGGGGGTTCTTTTCAAACCGCTCCTGGCAGGTGGAGCACATGCAATGGATATTATCCCCCAGGTACTGCTTCAGCGCCGCGTGATATTTGGGACGGCAGTTGGGGCAGCCGATGGAATTGATATGCACGCTCAGGTTCTTAAGGCCCAGAGAGGTAAGCATGCCCATCAGCGTGGAAATCAGCTCGGCCTCCACCGTGGGCTCCTTGCCGCCAAAGCACTCCATGCCAAACTGGTGATGCTCACGCAGGCGGCCGCTCTGGGGATTTTCATAGCGGAAGATGGGCGCATTGAGATAATATACCTTACAGGGCAAAGTTTCGGCAAACAGATGGTTTTCAATGAAGGACCGCACCGCGCCCGCCGTGCCCTCGGGCTTCAGCGTGATGCTGCGGTCGCCCTTATCCTTGAAGGTGTACATTTCCTTCTGCACAATATCGGTGGTATCACCCACGCCGCGCAGGAACAATTCGGTATGTTCAAACACCGGGGTACGGATCTCCCGATAACCGGCCTTGGCCGCCGCCTCCCGCTCCTTCTGCTCAATCCATTGCCACATGTAGGCATCCTGGGGCAGCATATCGCGCGTGCCCTTTGGCGCTTGTGTCAGCATGTAATCCCTCCTGATAAATAAATGTCCCATGCGTATGCATGGGACGAAATTGCTTTCGCGGTGCCACCCAGCTTGCACGTTTGCCGTGCCGCTTTGCTCCTTACCGCGGAAAACGCCCGCCTTGCGGCAGGAAGCTCAGGGGTGTCAGTCCCGTCATTGCCGGAAAGTATTATATACTGGATAAACAGATTTTGTCAAGGCGGGACTTCGGCAAACTGGAATTTGACGGGGGAGGGAAACGATAGGGGCCTGTGCGGCCCCTAAGACCCCGCGGCAGGAGTTTTCATCTCACTGGGCCAAATGCCTGTGCAGCGTCTCCCGTACCGCGCCGGGGCCTGCCAGCATTTCGGCAAAGAAGGCCTTCACCCTGCCGTCCAGCCCAGCCTCGGCCAGGCTGACGCCAAAGAGATCGGCGCGGGCAAGCAGGGGATCCAGCCTGCCTTGGGCGCTGAGAGCATCGCCCAGGCTGATGCCGGAGAGCGCCTGCTGCAGCTCTGGCAGCAGCGGATCGGGGCTGACCTCCATGGGATCGCCCTTATCATCCACGCCCAGCAAATAGCGCAGCCAGGCAGCCATGGCCAGCGGAATGGCCTTTAAAGAGGAAGCGTCCCGGGCAGGATCGGCCAGATAGCACTTGACGGTTTCGCCAAAGCGGATGGGGATCTTCTGACTGGTATCGCAGGCAATGCGCTGGGGCGTATCGGGCATGAAGGGGTTGGGCAGTCGTACGTTCACCACGGTATCAATGAACTCGCGGGGCTTGATCACGCCGGGATCGGTAACCACGGGCAGGCCTTCGGTATAGCCAATCCTTTTGATCAGGGCCACCAGGTCGGCATCCTTCATTTCGTCCGAAATGCGGGTATAGCCCAGCAGGCAGCCGGTAACGGCCAAGGCAGTATGCAAGGGGTTTAAGCAAGTGCACACCTTCATACGTTCCACTTTATTGACGGTATCCCGGTCTGTAAAAATGAATCCCGCCTTTTCCAGGGCTGGCCGGCCATTGGGAAAATCATCCTCAATGACCAGGTATTCGCTCTCCTCGGCGTTGACAAAGGGCGCGATATAGGTATGGCGGGCGGTCACCACGGGCTCCAGTCCGGTCAACCCATCCTGGCGCAGCATTTGCTCCACGGAAGCATCGGGCCGGGGCGTAATCTTATCGATCATGGTCCACGGGAATGACACCTTTCCGCTGTTCACATAGGCCAGGAAACCGGTATCCTGCCACCCCTGGGCAAAGGCAAGAACGGCTGCTTTCAGCTTATCGCCATTGTGGGAGCAGTTATCCATGCTTACCATAGCGATGGGGGCGCCGCCCGCCTGATACCGGGCATAGAGCAGGCTGGTCACCTTGCCGATGTAGCTTTCAGGCTTCTCCGGACCGTTGGCGAAATCGGCCTCCACAGCCGGCGTGACGGCATAGCCCTTTTCGGTGATGGTAAAGGAGGCCATCTGCAGGGACGGATTGCTAAAAATTTCCTTCAATCGGCCGTACTCTTCCGCATTGTCCCGGTCCAGGATGCAGCTTTCGGCAATGCTTCCAATCACGGTCTTTTCCACACTGCCGTCGGCCTTCAGCGTCACCAGCAGGGTATAATTATCGTTATTGCGGTAGCCTTTTTCCACAATTTCATAATCAAAGCCTTCCACGGCAATGATGCCGGTATCTATCTCCCCCGCGTTCAGCAGCCGCTGCACGGCATTGCACTGGAAAGCACGGAAAATATTGCCCGCGCCAAAATGAATCCAGGCAGGGGCCCTGCGGGTTTTTTCAATCACAGCAGCCCGGTCATAGGCAGGCAAGGCGTACCCCTTGCTTTCCCATTCGCCGCGGTTTTGCAATCCTTTTTCGTTCAGTGCAAGCATATATATCACTTTTCCCCTTTTTCAATGGCTTCCCAAAGGCCGTTCAGGTACGCAGCGCCCAGGGCGCGGTCATACAGGCCATAGCCCGGACGACCCTGCTCGTCCCAGATCATGCGCCCATGATCGGGCCGGATATAGGTATCGGGACAGGTATCATGAATGGCCTTCATGATCTCGTACAGATCCAGATCGCCCGTGCAGCTCAGGTGCGCCGCCTCCCGGAAATGATGGTAGCCCAGGTACTTGACATTGCGCACATGCATGGCGCCAATGCGGTTCATCTCGCCAAAGTGGCGGATGATGGCCGGGATATCGTTGTCCGGATTGGAACCCAAGGAACCGGTGCACAGGCACAGAGTATTGGCCGGGCTGTCATGGAGCTTGACCATTTTGTCAAAATCCTCCTGGCTGTGGGTGATGCGGGGCAGGCCGAAAATGGGCCAGGCGGGATCGTCGGGATGGCAGGCCATCTTGACGCCCACCTCCTCGCACACCGGGATCACCGCGTCCAGGAAATACTTGAAGTTCTTCCGCAGGTCGTCGGGCCCGATGTTTTCATACTGCTTGAGGGTGGTTTCCAGCAGGGCCAGACGCTCGGGCTCCCAGCCGGGCAGGGTGAAGCCCTGGCTGTCCTCGGCGGTCTTGCGCACGATCTCCAGCGGGCCCATCTCTCCCAGATCCTTTTCATCGAAGTACAGGCTGTTGCTGCCGTCCTCCGGGATCACCCGGGCCAGATCGGTGCGCAGCCAGTCGAACACCGGCATGAAGTTGTACACAATCACCTTCACGCCGTGCTTGGCCAGCATGCGGATGGTGGAGATGTAATTGGCAATGTATTCCTCGCGGCTGGGCAGGCCCATCTTGATGTCCTCGTGGACGTTGACGGACTCAATGACTTCGATTTCCAGCCCGGCGTCGTTCACCTCTTTTTTGAGGGCGACAAATTCCTCTTCGGGCCAGTCCACGCCTGCGGGCTTGTCAAGCAATCCCATCAGGCCGGTCATGCCGGGGATCTGCTTGACGTATTTCAGGGGAATAGGATCGCTCTGGCTTCCATACCAGCGAAAGGTCATTTTCATTGGACATTCCTCCTTTATAGAAACTGCGCGTACGCCGGACAGCGTACCCGCGCAGATACGATTACACCAGCGCGCCGGTGAGGCGGGGCAGCCACAAGCTGATGGCCGGGATAAAGGAGATCAGCAGCAGCGCCACCAGCATGCACACGTAGAAGGGCAGCGTGGCCTTGACCACCTTTTCCATGGGCCGCTTGGCCACAGCCGAGCCGATGAACAGCACGGCGCCCACGGGCGGCGTCAGCAGGCCGATACCGCAGTTGAGCACCATCATGATGCCGAACTGGATGGGATGCAGGCCCACGCTCTGGGCCACGGGCAGCAGGATGGGTGTAGCGATCAGGATGATGGGCGCCATGTCCATGATCATGCCCAGCAGCAGAAGGATGAGGTTCAGCAGCAGGATCACCACAACAGGACTGCTGGAAATGCTGGTGATCAAATTGGCTGCCTTGGCAGGCACGTGCAGCAGCGTCAGGCAGTTGCCAAAGGCCGCGCTCATGGCGATCAGGATCAGCACGATGGCCAACGTTTCAATACAGCTTTCCAGGCTCTTCCATACGCCTTTCCAGTTGAGGCCCTTGTATACAAAGACCGATACCAGCAGCGAATAGATAACGGCGATGGCGGCGGACTCAGTGGCGGTAAACACGCCTCCCACCACGCCGACCACCACGATCAGCACGGCGGCCAGCGCCCAGAAGGATGTCAATATCTGCTTGCCGAAGTTTTTCAGCGAAAAGCGCTCGCCCTTGGGATAGTTGCGCTTCACAGCCAGGATATAGGAACCCACCATCAGCGCGATGGCCAGGATCGCGCCGGGCAGATAACCGGCCATGAACAGGGCGCCCACCGATACGCCGCCGGCAGTGGTGGCGTAAATGACCATGTTATGGCTGGGCGGAACCAGCAGGCCCTCGCAGGAGGAGGTAATGGTCACGGCGGTGGAGAAATCGGCGTCGTAGCCCTCGTCCACCATCATGGGGATCAGGATGGAGCCCAGAGAGGCGGTATCGGCGGCGGCGGAGCCGGAAATGCCGCCGAAGAAGTAGGAAGCCACGATGTTCACCATGGCCAGGCCGCCGCGCATCCAGCCTACCAGCGAGTTGGCCAGCGCGATCAGCTTATCCGATATGCCACCCGTTCCCATGAGCACGCCCATGGTAATGAAGAAAGGAACGGCCATCAGCGAAAACGACCAAACGCCCTTCACCATCTGCTGCGGCAGAGACACCAGGTTCTGACCCATGGAGGCCATGCAGCATACCGTGGAAATACCCACGGCATAGGCGATGGGGAACCGAAGAATGATCATGATAAAGAAGCTGCCCAGCAGGATGATCGTGGATAAAGTTTCAGCACTCATGCTCAGGCCGCCTCCTTGCTTTCATCTTTTACAAAGAACTCTTCGATATGCTGGAACACCTGCTCCAGCTCAAAGATGATCATTCCCACGCCCGCAACCGGGATGGGCAGATACTGCCAGAATTTACTCAGCGTGGGGATCGAGGCATATTTGCCGCGGATACTCAGCGGGGAATTGCAGAACTTGATCCCGTAAACCACCAGCACCACGCCCAGCGCCAGCACAGCGACATCGGCCAGCACGTCGGAGCACAGCAGCACCTTTCTGGGAAGATATTTATCAAAAGCGGTCATACGGATATGGGCGCGCTTACGGATGGCCAGGGTGGCGGAAAGCACAGCCATGTATACCATCAGCGTCAGCACGATTTCTTCGCTCCAGTGCGGGTCGGTGATAAACGGGATATAGCGGCCGGCTACAGCCCAGGAGGTGATCAGGATATCCCCGATCAGCAGCAGCTTGCAGATGAACATGATGATTTTATATGTCCAATCGTACAGCGGCTTTATTTTATTGATTGCCTTGAAAAAAGCAGGCATGCAATTTGCCCCTTTCCTGTTGTAGGTAAAAGGCGCAGGGGACTTCCCCTGCGCCCCTATTAGGCTTTATTCAGTTTATGGTGACAAGCGCTTACTGCATGTCCAGGATCTGCTGATACAGATCGGCCAGCTTGGCGGTGTTTTCCTGGATGGTGGGCTGGCAGGCTTCAACCCAGGGAGCCTTGTCTTCCACAGGGATCACGGTGGCGCCGTCGGCAGCCAGCAGTTCAAAGGTCTGGGCCTCGATCTCGGCTACCTTCTCACGGCACACCTGGGAAGCGTAAGCGGCAGCTTCCATGATGTAGCCCTGCTGTTCCTCGCTCAGCTTGGCCCAGGCAGCATCGGTGATGATGATCTGCAGAGCGCCCAGGGTATGGCCGTCCAGCAGCAGATAGGGAGCCACTTCCTGGAAAGCGTTGGAACGATAGTTAGCGGTGGGCTGCTCAGCGCCGTCCACAACGCCGGTATTCAGAGCGCTGTACAGCTCGGTGAAGGCCACGGTGGTGGCGGAAGCGCCCAGGTTGGAGACCATGCCGGTCATAATGGGGTCAGAGGAGACGCGGATCTTGAGGCCCTTGAGATCCTCAATGCCCTACACTTCGTTCTTGAAGAAGAAATGACGGAAGCCTTCCTCGCCGTAGCATAGGCCGCGCAGAGGCAGACCCAGCTCCTGGGGCTCCAGCAGGAATTCCTGCGCCAGATCGCTGGCGGCGAAATTCCAGAAGTGCTCTTCGTTCACGAAGGTGTAGGGGATGGACAGCAGGCTGGCCTTATCGCAGCCATACTGGGTCAGGGCGAAAGCAGAGATGCGGCTGATATCAGTGATATTGCCATAGCCCAGCAGGTTGTCCAGAATCTGATCCTCAGAGCCCAGCACGCCGCCGGCCTGGATATCGATCAGAACGGAGCCGCCGGACAGTTCCTCAGCCTTTTCCTTGAAGGCCAGGGCCATAGCGCCAACGATGGTGCCGTCCAGAGGGTTGACTTCAGCGTAGGTCAGGGTGACGGGTTCATCGGCCAGCGCGGCAGCGCAGCTCAGAACCATGATCAGCGCGAGGATGGAAGCAAACAGTTTCTTCATGGGATACCTCCTGTTTTATTTTGCGGACGGCATTTGGGCCGCCGTCCCTGTCTGTTAAGAAGATTATAGCATGAAATATGGAAAAAGGCAAATGACTTTCGCGCATTTTGGGATCATGCCTCTCCTCCTTCAGGCAAAATCTTCTTTTGTGTATATTCAATCATATTTAAAGCGCAAAGTACAGGGATTATGCAGACAAGAACATTGCAAAAAACATCATAATTGTATATAATGGGGGTATAAATTCCACAGGAGGAGGATCATGAGCCCGGGATACCTGACAGACTTCAACCAGCGCCAGGAGATGCTGCGAAACGATTTTGAGATCTTTCACTATTTTGATTCGGCCTCCTGCGACGTGGCGCTGCACAGCCACCCCTTCTATGAAATATACTGTCTGCTGGACGGACGCATGGATTACATTGTGAGCGGCAGAAGCTATACGCTGCTTCCCGGTACGCTGCTGCTCATCGCGCCCGGGGAAATGCACAGGCCCGATATCCGCGCGAAGGATCAGACCTTCGATCGCGTGGTGTTCTGGATGAGCGAGCAATTTGTCCATTCGCTTTCCACCGAATTGCCCCGACTGGTGCAGACCATTTCCGGCGCCGCGCGCAGCTGGAATCTGCTGTCTCCCGATCCGTCCACATATCAGGTGCTGCGCGGGCTTTTGTTTTCGCTGCTGTATGAAAAGGAATTATCCGATGCCAACAGCATGTTCATGAGCCGCCTGATCGTGACCCAGCTGCTTGTGCACCTGAGCCGCTTTCTCTCCAAATCCCCCATGGCGGCGCCCGCGAAGCAGGAAATACGCTATACGGCCACCATGAAGATCTATGATTTTATCAACGCGCATTTCAGGGAGGAGATCGGCGTGGCGGCTCTGGCCGAACGGTTCTATATGGATAAAAATACGCTGAACCGCCAATTCAAGCATTATGTTGGGCTGACGCCCGGCGAATACATCCGGCGCAGACGGCTTGAAAACGCGCACACGCTGATCAGCCGGGGCATTGGGGCGCAGACCGCCGGCTACCAGAGCGGATTTGGCGATTACAGCGCCTTTTATCGGGCGTTCCGTCAGGAATACGGCATATCCCCCAGCACGCTGGCCGCCCGGTATAAGGAAACAAAGGAGGATGCCCATGGCGAATGAAAAAGATATCACCGTTCCGGTTTCTCTGGATGAGAAAACCTTCAAACGATTTGCGCGCTTCGATATGCTGGCGCTGCGCAAGCGATGGATCCGTCCGGCGCTGTTCATGCTGCTGCTGATGGCCTTCGCCATTGCGGCGCTATTGACCCGCAAGCCGCAGTCCGGCATGATCGCCGCCGTGCTGCTGGCGGTGGGCCTCGCCTTGCCGCTGGTATACATCGGCACCTTCTTATCCCAGGTCAACCTGCAGGCAGAAAAGCAAAAACTTGGCAAAGGCCGCCGGGTCTACACCGTTATGCTGACCCGCGGCGGCATTACCGTGACCAACGATCAAAAAAAGGAAGAAGCACTGAACGTAGCGTGGCAGGATGCGAAATTCGCCTACCGCCGAAAAGATTGCATTTATCTGTATGTAAGCGCTGCCCGAGCCTTCCTGCTGCCGGAAGGTCAGGCGAACGCGCCCCAGGACGACGTTTGGAAATACCTGCTCCGCCATATGGGCGATCAAAAATGCAAGAAAATATAATACGAGGAGGCATATGTATGAAAGGGATCGTAAAACATCACAGCGAAGCAAAACTGCAGGATCTGGGCGGCGGCACCACGCGCCGGGTGCTGGCCTATGACAGCCAATTAATGGCCGTGGAGGTGGGCTTTGAGACTGGCGCTACAGGCGCGCCTCATACCCATCCGCACACGCAATGCAGCTATGTGCTGTCCGGCCGCTTCCGCTATTTTGTGGAAGACGAGGGCGTGGAGCTGTTTCCCGGGGATTCTATCGTGGTGCCGGGCGGCCTGGTGCATGGCACAGAATGCCTGGAGGCCGGCACGCTGCTGGATATCTTCACGCCCATGCGGGAGGATTTTGTAAAATAATACTGAACCATGATGAAAGATATACAAGGATAAGTCCAAGATATGAAGAGCACCCTCTTCGATTCTGCGTACAAAGTGGAATATATCAAAGCGCTCGGCTGTATCGCCGGGCGCTTTGATCAAATGTTTTTTCTTTTCAGAGTATATATAGGTTTTAGTATCTTTGAGTAGATTTTAGAAATGCCTTATTTTATGCGGTTTTCCGCGATTTTCAGACCGTTGCTTTTTAGTTTCATCGAGTAAAAATAAGCGACTTTTTTGAATATTTAAGTGACAAATAAGCGACAAATTTTAACCGCCCGGAGCGGTTTTTTTTGCCCTTTTTACTTTGCCTTGCGGAAAAGTGCCATATCAATGGCTGTTGCCGCCCTTGCTTCACTTTCCGCGAAAACGTGGCTGTATGTGTCAAACGTTGTTTTTGTCGTGCTGTGCCCTAACCTGTCCGCAATCACACGCCCCGCCCATCTTCAACCGCTGTTCTGCCTGCAACGCCTTGTGTTTCTTCAATAGCCCTAAAATGTATTCCGGCAGGATGATACGGCACGTGCTGTCCTCTGTTTTCGGTTCCTGCCTGATATACACCCCGTCAACCCTGACGAGCGTATAGCGTATATACATCATGCCCGTTTCAAGGTTCAAATCTTCCCAATACAGCGCGGACAGTTCCCCGGCGCGAATTCAACGTGCGGGAAACCGTAAAAACGGCGTGGCTGTCCTTTGATGATATAAATAACGAAACGACCTTTGACCTTAAAGAATTCCGGGGCGCGTACTGTATCGGCAGCGTTGACCTGTCCATTACAACCGACCTGACCGCCGCAAGCCTGCTTATTATGAAGCGCGGCGACGATAGAAAGTAGATCTGTCAAATGTACTGGCTGCCCGCTGACAGGTTGGCGGAGCGTGTGTAGCAAGACAAAATCCCCTATAATAAATGGTTTGACCGGGGCTTGTTGCGCCTTTGCACGGGGAACAGCATAAACTATTCCGATGTTACGGCGTGGTTCGTGGAACCCGTGAAGCAATACGACCTGTTCCCGGCATGGGTATATTATGACAGCTATTCAGCACGGTACTTTGTGGAAGAAATGAAAATGCAGGGCTTTAACATGTTTCGCTGCATACAGGGCGCAAAGACGCTTTCCCTGCCTATGCAGATGTTGGGCGCGGGCTTGCAGGCGCACAAAGTCATATACAATAACAACCCGGTTCTGAAATGGTGCCTGACGAACACGGGCATTCAGACCGACAGGAACGGCAATATAGTTCCCATAAAGAACCAGTCACCGAAACAGCGCATAGACAGCACGGCGGCGCTGCTGGACTGCTATGTAGGGCTGTATGAGCATTACAACGAATACACAACGGCGATATGAGGGGGACCCGCTATGAAGCTGAAAGACAAGAAAATAGGAATTATGGGCGTTGGGTACGTTTCCGACAAGTACGGGAACCGCAAAAAGGAAACTGTCACGATTGCGACCGTGTGGGCGTACTTCCGGCAGCTTTCCGGGGACGAGATATACAGGATAACGACGCAGACGGAAGAAACGGTCATGTTCCGTATCAATTGCCGGGAGGACATTACTACGGAGAATGTTATCAAGTACCGGGGGACGCTGTACAATATAACCCGTGTGGACGTGTACGAGGGCTATAAACGCGACTTGACGCTGTACTGTAAGAAGCAATAAGGAACGGCGGACATAATCACCCGCCGCCTTTAATTTATAGCCGATTAAGAATATATTTGCTGTATCAGTTCGTTAATTTCTGAATGGAGCGTTTTATTTTCATTACTATTTCCATGTTTGAAATTGTATATGATTGATTTAACCTTTTCACTAATCAAATCTATAACGTCTTGCCCCGGCTCTATATATGGTATCTGCTTAACATAATTAGCAGAATTGTTCGCTGTCGGATTTATGGTATGAATCAGATTATTAACTATATCTGAATTCATGATAGCTAAAATGTAGTATAGACGTGAATTGTCTTTAGGGAATATGCCCACGATTGACTGGTCGAATACACGGTTTTCAAGTAAAAATGCCCTTATACTACTTGATTTTACCATAGGAATAGCAACACCTGTTTTGAAATAAAACGAGGAATTTTGAAAGCGAGATTTTTTATTGCTATTATAATAATTTATTGTGTCTTTGTCCCATCTAACAAACCATTCGTCAAACAATCTGTAATATCGTGTGCTTGAAGCACTTTTCACATATGGAATGTAGCCCTCGGGCACGTTTTCAATCCCGTCTAAAGATGTGCAAGGGAACACAATAGACGAATCAACTTTATCATAGTTCTTGCTACCTTTAACATTATCGTTAAGCGCACGAATAAATCTTTTGTTATCGCCTGTGTAAAAACCTGTGACAACGTCTGCAACATCACCCAGTTTCAACGAGGTTTTGTTTATTGTATCTGTTATGTTGTTATCAGCAAGAATAAACCTATGCTGCTCATTACTCAGCACGTCAGACTGCTTCAACATGAATTCAGATAAGTATATAGAAAGTTTTTCTTTATTTTCTAATAGTCTGAATTCATCAGCAGAGCGAAAACCTTGTACAATCCTAACCGTATTGTTAAGAGCAATTTCTTTTGAACAACGCTCAAGCGTAATAATAGACAAATTTGAATATCCGAAACTTACGCCCGGAAAAAACTTAGAGGGGAATGTAATGATTTCTTCAATCTTAGTTGAAGTCAAAAGAACTTCCCTCAATCTTGCGTGAAGATTTAAAAACAAATAGGTGTCTGGTATAATAAAAGAAAGACGGCCGCCCATTTTTAGGACAGAAATGCAACGAAGAAGAAATAACGAATATGTTTCTTTTACATACTGTCCGGGATATTTCTTCTTTAACAAATCCCTTTTGTCATAATCTTGCCATGCGCCATAAGGCGGATTTCCTATAACCTTATCATAGTGTCCGCCAATAACCCCAAAACAATCAAGCTGTTCATCAATAAGGGTATCAGTTCTTTTTAGCCACAATTCAGGAATGCCAAAGGCGTCAAGTCGTTCATCAAGCAAAGTATCTGTTTCTCTGACCGTAATTGAATCATAACCCTTATACTTTTTTTTAAGAATTGAAATAGCCTTTTTATCAATATCAAGAGCGTCAATCTGAACAGGATAATCGGCTTTCAGAATTTCGTCAATAAAAATCCCTTCCCCGGCTGATGGCTCTAAAATAATATCGTTGCTTGAAATTTCGAGACGATTAGCCATGTAGGAAGTAATTTCGTCTGAATTTGTATAGTAAGAACAAAGATTATCTTTCATACAATCATCTCCTTAAGGCAAAACTTAAGGTATTCCTTAAGACTGATTATACGCCATAATCATCACCATGTCAAGTACTTCAGCAGGTCATTTGCTTGCAGATGTGCTCTAAGTTCATCACTGATATCATGTACCCAATCAGCGTTGTTATCCAACCATGCACGAATATCAAATCCCGTGAAGCTTTTTATTGCTGAATAACAATCATCAGCGCAGTAAACATCCCAATAGGGTGAATTCTTCAATGTCTGCAAGTAATGATTGTTCTCATCTTCATTTTGACGGACGAAAAGCAGAGTTTTTTCTATATCACCCAATGAATTGTATATACTGGCAACAAGTAATAATCTGTTTGTATTACCCTTTTCATTTGAACTAAAGCCACTTTTGAAATCACAGTTATAGTGAATTCCTGCCTGCTCAAAATGCAAGTCTAATGCAAGCTTAATTCCACCACTATCAACCATCGTCCACGGAATGGAATAGTGGCGTTTTAATTCCTCTTTAATATCTTCTGAAACTTCCAGCGAGTCAATGTACTCAGTAGCGCTCTTTCTAATATTGCGCTGTACTTCCTCAAATTCAGGTGGGTTGATAATGCGGAGTTCCTTTACTGGATATTCAAACGCAAGCTTGCAGAACGGTTCCCACAATTCACCGATTCGACGCGCAAACGCCATGTATTCATATGGCCATACTTTATTTCGGTATTCAAGCATAACAACATATGAAGCATATGTCATACAGAGAATTTCATTAAGCAAGCGTTCATTATCCCATTTTTCAGATAATGCTTGCCTTTTCATACTGGGTAACTTTTCATCACGGTATGTCTTAATTTGTTTGTTGATTTCGCTTGCTTTATCGTTCCGGCTCTTTTTTGACGCTTGCAGAGGGGAAAGTATTGTTTCGGCATAGCCGCGAAAGTCTGTAAGCCATTGCTCTTTAGATTGACGCATTTTAAAATCCCTTTCCTTAAATTTGGGCATAAAAAAACAAATATCAGTATAGCACAACCCCGCCCAAATCTCAATGGACAATCTTTGAACATTCTGCAATATCGTTTAGTATCTGTTTGTAGATTTAAGCGACAAATAAGCGACAAAACAGCATAGGAAAACGGCTAAAGTCCTTTATTTTCAAGGGTTTTAGCCGTTATATATGTTCTCTTTTTCAAATCATGTTATTCTTCCAGCACCGTCACGTCAGGAGCGGCCAATTTACCATCGTGGGTGGCGCGGATGGCGCGCAAGCGCTGGGTGCGCAGGTGCACGCGGTGGCCTGTAAGCGCTTTGCCGCGATAGCGGTCCAGCAGCAGCCTGGAACCGATAGCGGCGGGCAGAGCGGCGGCAGTGGTAGCGCCCGCGGCGATCACCGCGGCGCCGACGCCCATGGCGGCGCCCGTCTTGATCATACGGAAAGCGGCATCGCTGGTGGCGGCCACGCCGGTTTTTTTGCCCATGAGCACCCGGCAGCCCTCGTCCACCGCGATCACCGAGAAGGGCAGCACGCTGCTCACGGTTTCCAGCGTTTCGGCTGCGATGCCCGTATCCTCCAGCAGGCCCAGATCCGCCGAAACATTATCGGCCAATGAAAGACCGGCCGTCACGGCGTCCACCAAGGTATCGTGGCGGCGCTTTTTGTATTTGTTGACCAATGCATGAAAAGCGGGCATGGTTTTCACCTCCCCAGCAGTTTGAGTACGGTCACGATCACCCAGGCCCCACAGATGATGCCCACCATCCAAGTCGCCTGGCGCAGGATTTGGCCAAGGCCCATCTTTGCGGGCTTCTTTTCAGCCTCCTTGATCGTTTTCTCCAATCCGTCCAGCCGTTTTTCCAGGGCTTCGGCTTGTTTTTTGCTTTGCTTAACGGCGTCGCGCAGCTCGTTCAGATCGGTTTTATTTTCCTTGCCGCCGCGAAGCACCTTTTCCTCCAGCAGCGTCTGCTGGGCCGAAAGCTTATCCACATCCTGGCGCAGCAGCGCCTGATCCTCACTGAGCCCCTCCGCCACCAGCGTCATTTCGCTGGTGAACTCCTCCACGGCCTGGTTCATATCCTTGCCCTTGAGCGTGGCGAAGGTATTCTCTATAAAATCGCGCGCGCCGCGAACGAGACCGGTTTTCTTGCCGGTTTCCTCATCCACGGCGGGCAATTGATCGTCCTTTACGATCAGATCTTTTTCTTTTTCAGTCATTTCCTCATACCATCGTAATCCCCATGGCTGCCTGCTCGTCATGGTAACGATCCAGCAGGGCTTTGATGCGGTTATACGGGTTCAGGAGCCCATGCAGCGAACGATCATGGTTGAGCGTGGCAATGATATAGGAGATATACTTGCTCATATCAGCCTGCACAAACCAAGGTTCTTCCCTGATTTCAGCAGGACAGTAGGTAAGATCGGTGGCGATCACCTTGGTAATGATGCCCTCCTCCCATGCCTTGCGGAACATATCCGCGCCGGAGGTGAACAGGGCGAAGGTGGGGAGCGCGTAAATGCGGTTGGCCTTGCGGCTCTTGAGTTCCCGGCATACGTCGATCATGGAATCGCCGGAGGCCAGCATATCGTCAACCACCAGGATATCCTTGCCCTCCACGTCGGCGCCCAGATACTCATGGGCAATAATGGGGTTGCGGCCGTTGACGACGGTGGTATAATCGCGGCGCTTATAGAACATGCCCATCTCCAGGGACAGCACCGAGGAATAATAAATATTGCGCTGCATGGCGCCCTCATCCGGGCTGACCACCATCATATGATCCTTATCCAGGCGCAGATCCTTTTCATGTTTGCACAGCGCCTTGATCATCTGATAGGTAGGCATCACGTTTTCAAAGCCGATGAGCGGCACGGCGTTGACCATGCGGGGGTCGCGCGCGTCGAAAGTAATGATATCGCGAATGCCCATATTGACCAGCTCCTGGAGTCCCAGAGCGCAGTCCAGGCTTTCGCGGGTGGTGCGGCGATGCTGGCGGCTTTCATAGAGCATGGGCATGATCACGGTAATGCGCTTGGCTTTGCCGGCAATGGCCGAGATCACGCGTTTGAGATCCTGGAAGTGGTCGTCGGGCGACATGGGCACTTCCTGGCCGTACATTTTATAGGTGACGTTATGGGCGCACACATCCACAATGATGTACACGTCCAGTCCGCGCACGCTCTCGCGCAGCACGGCTTTGCCCTCGCCCGTGCCAAAGCGCGGGCAGTTGCATTTCAACAGGAAGGTATCGCGGTCGGCGCCGGGACTGGTATAGTATTCCTCGTCCTGCATTTCCTGCAGGCTGTGCCATTTCAGCAGCCACTGATTGATCTTTTCGCCCATCTTTTCGCAGCCTGGCATGGCGATTATACCAAGAGGGCCAAACGGTACGCTGGTCGGGTCCTTTTCCCAGGTGGTGAGCAAACTGGTCATTTTTACATCCTCCCCGCTTCGGCGATTGTTCCATGTGCATTTCTATTATACACAAACTCCGGACATTTGAAAAGAAAAATATCTCAGATTTTGTTCAATTTTAGCTAATGCCCAAATAAAAGCCGAACATTTAGTCAATAAATGACAAAGTCATCCGGGGGAGCTGCTGTTCCTTCCCATTTTCATCCAGGGAAGAATAGGTTCCGGTCATGGTGCCGTACATTGTGACCTGCGTATCGGGATCAGCGGCGATCTCGGTATTGCTGAGGGCAATGATGAGATTCCGGAACCGGCTGCCGCTTTTCTCCGTGGCAAAGGTGACCACCCATTCGGCGCCGTTGTGCGCAACTTCGGTCACATAGCCCTTGTAGCGAAGCACGCGGCCCACATACCGATCCGGAGAGGAGGCGATATTGCTGTAGTCCGGGCTGCGGGATTCGTCGCGGATGGACTGCCTCCGCTGGCCCTCGTCCATTTCCCGCCGGATATGGAAGGACATGATCTTGGTATCGTATTCTTTCTTGGAAAAGGTGAGCTGGATATCATAGTCTCCCTCCTTCGCAGTATCCACCGTAAAGGAGAAGGTTCGATTATCGCCGGTCTTTTTGGTCTGCAATTGGTTATTGACCACCAGCTGGATGGTAACGCCGGTGAGCGTAGTGCCGGTCAGCTTGAAGGAATCGGCAGTAAATACGTCGGGAAAGAGCGTAATGAAGCTCACCGGCAGGGCGGCGGGATCATATTCCACCGAAAAATCGCGATTGATGGTCTGCTCATCCTCGGTGCCCTCGTTGACCGCTACGCTGACCAGCAGGTTATACAGATCCTTGCCGGGCAGTTTGACGTCAATGGAAAACGCGCCCATGCCGTCCGCCGTAGTGGGGATTGCCTTGCTCTGTCCGCTTTGCAGCGCGGCATAGGCGGCCACGACCGACGCGCCAGGACGCGTTGTGCCCTTGATGGTAAAGCTGTCGCTGTTGGTGGACTCCGGCGGCGGAGCGCTGAAGGCAAGGGTCAACAGCGCTTCCGGGGCCTCGGTCATCAGCACGAAGGCGATGGAATTCTGGATCACGTTCAGCGCGTCGATATCCGCGCCTTTGACGTTGCGGTTGCCCACGCGCAAATCCACGGTAATGGTATAGCCGTTGCGGATCGTGCGCCGCCATTCTCCCTTCCAGGCCACCTTGCCATCCACCTTGTGGGTGTAGCGGATCATCAGGAAGCGCCCCTGGTTATCGCCAAAGTCTTTCCATTCCACGCTTTCAAAGCTGTAATCGGCTTTGCTGTAGAACACGCCGTTCTGGTAATTAGCCCGGTATCCGGCGCGGGTCTGGGCGGTCTGCTCGTTGATATCGTAGAGCTGCTGAGCCGTATCGTCCTGCACGGCTGTGATCACAATGGTGCGGTCCTTCTCCTCGTTATAGGCCCATACCAGAATGCCCTCATCCTTGAAGCGCTGCCGCATGCTCTCGGGCGTTTCGCCAATGGAGGAAAGGTATTCGGTATACTGATCCATGCTGTCATTGGTCAATTGCACCATGTAATCCAGCGGGATCTCCGCCACCATGAAGATCTGGGGAAATTTATAGCTGTCCGCCAGTCCGGGCAGCGCCGCGGCGAGCAGCGCTGCCAGCACCAGCAGCAGAATAAAGAGCTTGCGCATATGCGTGTCCTCCTTTGGCTCAAGGAATGATACGCATATATTTTACCATAGAAACGCCCTTTCGGCAACGTTGAAATTGTAAACCCTTTATGAATGAGGTTACTCGGCGAACTTGAGCGAAATGGGCGCGTTGCTGGTCACGGCGCGCAGCTGTTTATCCCCTCCCGGGAAATTGCCCAGCAGGTTATTGGCGTTGCAGGTGCTGCTGGAAACGGTATATTCTTCCCGTTTGCCGCGGAGCGTGCCGGCGATGGCGCCGTTGCTGGTTTTGAGCGTGATATCGGGGCTGGCCGAATCATCCAGCTCGATGCCGCCGTTGCTGGTGGTCAGGTGCAGCGCGCCGCCGATATCGCAATCGCTGAGCTTGACGCTGCCGTTGCTGTTCACCGCCGTCAGATGATCGCGCACGATCATATCATCCAGCGCAATGCGTCCGTTGCTGGTGGTCAGGCGGGCGGCGTTGACATTCACATCGCTGAGCGCGATGCGGCCGTTGCTGGTCACGCAGGTGATATCCTGGGCGCAATTCACATCCTGGGCCTGGATCAGCGCGTTGCTGGTGGCCAGGTGCAAAGGCTGGGTAAAGGTCAAATCTTCCACCAGGATACGGGCATTGCTGGTGGCCGCCGTCAGCTTGGCGCAGAAGGTACGGGGCAGGGTGATCTCGATTTCATTCTCCGGGGCCTCGTAGTTGAACACGCCCCCAACGACCATGCGCTCGCCCAAGCCGGTAATGAATTTGCCGATGCCGCTCAGGATCGATTCCAAATTGAAGCCTTCGCCGCTCTTCTCATTGACAAAGCTGTTGATGGGGCGAAGCTTATGCTCCAGCGTCAGCACGCCGTCATCCTCATGCAGACGGAAGATATCGTTTTCGCCGATGCAGTAGCGCAGGCGGATATCATGGACATCCTCGTCGGACTGGATCCTGATCCGCTTGTTTTCAGCCTGCACGCGCAGCTCGCGCACGGTCTCCGCCGGGCGGCTGATCTGCTGCCAGTTGCCTTTTTCGCTGGGCATTTCCTTGGTTTCGGCCACGCCGGCCTCCTCCAGCACGCGGCCCGCGATCACCGATACCGGCTCCATGGCCTTGACGGCTGCCTCCTCGGTCATGCCGGCTTCCATGCGGTCGTCGATCATTTCAGCATAGTAAGCAAGAACACCCTCCAATTCCTCTTCCTTGAGAGCGGACAGGGCAGATTTCAGGTCGTTCAAAAACTGTTCCCGCGTCATCATGCATCCCTCCTGATAAAGTCATATACTTTCATCACATCTTCCCATTCGGTCAGAAAATCGCTGATCTTCCGCCGTCCGGTTTCGGTTATCGCGTAATACTTGCGGAGCCTTCCGTTATGCTCCATGGTGTACACCGTCAGCGCCCCTGCCGTTTCCAGCCGCCGAAGCACCGGATAGAGCGTAGACTCCGAGATGGCGAGCACCTCCTCCGCCTCCCGCACCAGCTGATAACCGTAGGAATCCCCCTGGGTCAAAAGCTTTAAGATGCAGGCTTCGATCAGTCCGCGTTTCATCTGCGCATCCATGCGATCCCTCCTTTAAAGGGTAATACCTCTTAACACGGTATACTATATCACGCATAGTACATCGCGTCAAGAGGTATTTTGTGAAAAATAATATTTTTCTATTCGCAATATTGTGCGATATCGATCTTCACCGTTTTCCCCTGCGGACAGGCGCGCCGGCGCGGCGGCTTTCCCCCGCCCTCGCCGGCGGCACCAGGCAATCCGGGGCATACCCGATCAAATCCTCCCGGCCGCACTGTCGCAGCGCCTCCCGGATCAACGGATGGTTGTGGGGATTTTTCCATTGCAGCAGGGCGCGCTGCATATCCTTTTCCTTTTGCGTGCGGGGCACATACACCGGCTTCATGGTGCGCGGATCGATGCCGGTATAATACATACAGGTGCTGATGGTGCCCGGCGTGGGATAAAAATCCTGCACCTGCTCGGGCTGCACGCGCTTCTTTTTCAGGTACAGGGCCAGATCGACAGCCTCGTTCAGCGTGCTGCCTGGATGGCTGCTCATGAGGTAGGGCACCAGATATTGCTTCATCCCCAGCTTTTCATTGGTGCGCTGATAGAGCCCGCCAAACTGTTCAAACACCTGATTGCAGGGTTTCCCCATCATGCGCAGCACGCCGTCGCTGATGTGCTCGGGCGCCACCTTGAGCTGCCCGCTGATATGATACCTGCACAATTCCCTGAGCACCTGTTCCCGCTGGGGATCGGCCATGATGTAATCAAACCGCAAACCCGAGCGGATGAATACCTTTTTGATCCCCGGAATTTGACGCATCTTGCGCAGCGTTTCCAAAAACGCCCGGTGGCTCACCTGCAGATTGGGACAGGGCTCGGGAAAAAGGCATTGCCGGTGCGGGCAGCAGCCATGCTTCAATTGCTTCTGGCAGGCAGGCTGTCGGAAATTGGCGGTGGGCCCGCCCACATCATGGATATACCCTTTAAAATCGGGCAGCTTGGTCAAAAGCCGCGCTTCCTTCAGCAGCGATTGCTCGCTGCGGCTCTGGATGATGCGGCCCTGGTGGAAGGTCAGCGCGCAGAAGGCGCAGGCTCCGTAGCAGCCCCGCACGGCGCTGATGGAAAACCGAACCTCGCTGATGGCAGGCACGCCGCCCAACGCCTTATACATGGGATGGTATTCCCGGGTATAGGGCAGGTCATACACTGCGTCCATTTCAGTTTCAGTCAGCGGAAGGCTGGGCGGATTCTGCACCACGTAGCGCTGGCTGTCCTGCTGCTGGCAAAGCGTGCGCCCGCGGATTGGGTCGGCTTCATTGTATTCGGCCATCACCGAACGCGCGTAAGCCGTTTTATCGCCTGCCGCCTCCGCGTGGGAAGGCAGCATGATCACGCCCGCCGGGGGCTGCTTGGCCATATAGCAGATGCCGCGGATATCGGATAACCGCTCCGGGGGCATACCGTCGCGCAGCCAGGCAGCGCACTCCAGGATGCTCTTTTCCCCCATACCGTACATGAGGATATTGGCCGCGCTGTCCACCAGCACGCTGCGGCGCACCTTATCGTCCCAATAGTCGTAATGGGAAAACCGGCGCAGCGACGCCTCCACCCCGCCGATCAGCACCGGCAGCCCGGGATAGGCCTCATGGATGCGGTTGCTGTATACCGTCACCGCCCGATCCGGGCGCATCCCTCCCTTGCCGCCGGGAGCGTATACGTCGTCATGGCGGCGCCGACGCGCCGAGGTAAAATGGTTGACCATGCTGTCGATGACGCCCGCCGTGACTAGATAGCCCAGCTTCGGCCTGCCAAAGCGCTTGAAATCCTCGCAGGTATGCCAGTCCGGCAGACAGAGCATGGCCACCTTATAGCCCGCCTGCTCCAGGATGCGGGAAATGATGGCATGTCCAAAGGAGGGGTGATCCACATAGGCCTCCCCCACGGCATATACGAAGTCCGGCGCGTCCCATCCGCGCCGGAGCATGTCTTCCATTGTTACGGGCAGAAAATCGGCGCCCGCAGAATCATTTTTGATCATGTATATCAGCCCTGATTCAGTTTTGCAAAGGCGCGATCCGCCCTGTGCGCAAGATAATCATACAGGATAACGTTGGCAATTGCAAGCGCTGAGGCAAAGATCGTCAGCATGAGCCGCACCGAAATCAATTTGCTGAGTACCAGGGCATAGAGCAGCACAGGCAGCAGCACCAGGCCCATGCCGGAAAACATGGTAACTGTGGCGCTGACGCTCTGCTTGATCACCATGGTTTCATTGGTATAATCAAACCGGGGCCAGCGCAGATTGACGATCACGCCCAGCAGCGCCATGAACACCGAAACCATCAGAGGCGTCACAAACAGCAGCAGCGCGTCCGCAGCGGCCATGGGAAGGGCAAGCACAAACAGCAGGGAGGAGATCAGGCTGGCAGGCACGGCCACGATCAGGTGCATATACACCTTGGGCAGCAGCACGTCGGCCGCGCGCAGCGGCGCGCTTTGCAAAACCCATATGTTTTTGCCCTCCAGGGAAATCGAAGGCGCGGAAATGTTGGTCATGGACAGCGTAAAGCATTCGATGATGCAGGCCATGGGCATGATAAATGCATTCACGTCGGCCCCGCCGGCGTATACGTTGGCCAGCGTTTGCAGGATGCTCTGCCCCCTTATCAGCGTCAGCGCCGCCACGGCCACCGAAAGGATGGCGCCAAGGCATCCGTTGAGCATATAGGAAGAGCTGTTGGCCAGCCGCCGCAGTTCCTTTTGGGTCATGGCCCAGCGCAGCGAGGAGGCGCGCATGGCGCGGGCTTCATATTTAATCTTTTTCTGGCCGCGTTTGGCCGTGGCGATGCGGATGAACCCGCGGCTGAGCAGGGCATACACCAGCGCGAAGGGAGCGATACACCAGAGCGCGAAGATCAGCAGCCGTCCCCAGTCGCCGTTCTCCATGGCCAGGCCCATGGCATAGAAGGGCGGCAGCGCTTTTTGAATGGCTGCGCCAATGGCCGCGCCGTTCTGCACCATACGCTCGATATAGCTCTGCATATTGAAGCATACGGCGAAATACGCGCCCAGGAACGCCAGAGACAGCAGCATGGTAAAAAAGTTTTTGTTGCGCAGGCGGCTGATGATCAGGGCGATGAGGCCGCCCACGATGCAGGACAGCGCGCTGGGCATCAGCGGCAGCAGCAGGCAGCACAGCAGATAACGGATCACGCCGACCGCCGTGACCGGGGCCAAAATACAGCGCACCACGCCGCAGGCGCCCATGATCAGTAGCGAATACCCGTAGTTGATCAAAAGCAGCAGGAGCAGGCGGCTCCCCAGGATGGCGCTGGGCCTGATCGGCATAGACAGGAGCAGCTCGTTGTCTTTTGCGTCAAAAATCAGGCTTTGGGTAAAGAACACCGAGCCGATAAAGCACATCATCGTGCTCAGCACGGCGGCCATGGAGTAATACAGCCAGCCCATGCCAATCATATGAAAGGGCTCGTACATGCTGTAGAACATCATGCCAAAGATGAAGCCGAACGCCACCACCGCGTAGACCAGAAGGATGGCGAAAAGCGCCATCATGCCCTTTCCGCTGTTCTTTTTGCCGCGGCGGCGGGCAAACATACCGTACAGCAGCGCTTTCCACCGGATTTTCAGCAATGTTTTAAGCATGGCTATCCTCCGCCAATTCCAGGAACACATCCTCCAGGCTTTCATTGCCGCGCACAGCTTCGGTCTCTCCGCTGATGACCAGTTTGCCCGCCCGGATGATGGCTACCTTGTCGCACAGCTTTTCGGCCACCTCCAGCACGTGGGTGGAAAAGAAGATGGCGCCGCCGTTATCGCAGAACTGCCGCATGATCATTTTGAGGGTATGGGCGGCCTTGGGGTCCAGGCCCACAAAAGGCTCGTCCATCATGAGCAGCCGAGGCTGATGGATCAGCGCGGCAATCACCGCCAGCTTCTGCTTCATGCCATGGGAATAGGCGTTGATCTTGGACGCCAAATCGTCCGTGATCTCCAGCGCCGCCGCATACTTTGCAATGCGCTCTTCCCGATCGGCCGCAGATACGCCGTAAATATCGGCGATGAAATTGAGATACTGAATACCGCTCAGGAATTCATAAAGATCGGGATTGTCCGGGATATAGGCCATCCGGCGCTTGCATTCCAGCGGATCGTCCCTGAGCGATATACCGTCCACGCGGATCTCGCCGGCGTCAAAATTCAAAATCCCCGCGCAGGCTTTGAGCGTCGTGGTTTTGCCCGCGCCGTTGTGGCCGATAAAGCCGTAGATTTCACCGGGCAGAATATGGAGCGAAAGATCGTCCACCGCTTTGCGGTCGCCCTTTCCGTACTGTTTGCTCAGATGATCGATTTGGAGCATATTGTTTCCCCCTCCTTTTTACGGGGACAGTTTAGCACCCGTCGGAAGCACTTGCAAGCCCATTTGTCCCAATTATACATTTTTAAGGCTCAATTGACATGAGCATACCCAACCGTTTATAATATTCTCGTATAACTTGCGCCGGAGGCTTCCCATGCGAAAAAAGCGCTTTACCGTACAGACCGTCGCCCAATGCGGGCTGCTTACAGCCATGATGCTGGTGCTGGGCTTCATTGAAAGCCTGCTGCCGGTGGCAGCCGGCGTGCCGGGCATCAAGCTGGGGCTGAGCAACGGCGTGCTTTTATTCGCTCTGTACATGATGGACGCTCCCACCGCCTTCATTTTGATGCTGCTCAAGGTGATCCTGTCCGGTCTGCTGTTTGGCGGCGTATCGGCCATGATGTACGCCCTGGCGGGCGGCGTTTGCAGCATGCTGGGCATGATATTGCTCAAAAAGCTCAAATTCAATCTGATCACCGTCAGCATGGCGGGCGCAGTGCTGCACAATCTGGGTCAGGTAGCCCTGGCCATGATCATTCTGGAGACCAATCAGCTGATCTATTATATGGCCGTCCTGCTGTTGGTTGGCCTGGCCTGCGGCGCTGTGACCGGCGTGGCGGCAAAAGCCACCATCGGGCATATGAAGAAGCTGAAAATGTGATATTAAAAACAGGGCCTGCAGGCCCTGTCAGTAAACCCTTCCATATTACAGATCGGCATAGAAATTCTTTTGCTTCTTTTTATCGGGATCGATGTACTGCAATTCCATTTTATCAAACTGCACGCTGTCCACAAAGTGCTCGGGCAGAAAATTGGTAAGGCCGAATTGCTCCCAGTCCCGTTCATGACGGGGAATGATCACCGGACGGCTGATATCCAGCGTGTGGCAGATCTCGTCCAGCGCATCCTGCCAGGTTTCATAGGTACAAGGCGCGGTGCGGCTTTCTATGATTTTGTTCTTTTTGATCACGCGTACCCAAAGCTGTCCTGCCATGCTGCGCCTCCTTTTATCCGGTAGCGTTATTATGGCATATTTGCAGCCAAAAGTAAAGCGCGCCTATTGGCGAAACAGCCAAACCATGCTATAATGAACAATATCAGAAAACAACAGAAAACAGGAGGCACATCATGAAAATTTACGCCGTTACAGATCCTGAATTCAAACCCTATGGCAAAGTTTTAACGGGCTACGATACCGCCGAGCTCCTCGAAGCCATGGAAAAGATCGCGCTCCCCGAAAGCGGCACGGCCTATGAACCCGGCATTGCATCGCTGGAGGCTTGTCAGGTGTTCGGCCAGTTCCGCGACCGTGCCTATGGCGGTATGCCCATTCAGCTGGGCATGTGCTGGGGACATAATACCAAGCTCAACTGCCTGGAGTATCACCGGGACAGCGAGGTGAACATCGGCACGGGCGATTTTGTGCTGCTGCTGGCAAAGCAGGATGAAATTACCGACGGCATGCTGGATACCGGCCGCGTTAAGGCCTTCCGCGCGCCCAAGGGCGTCCCGGTGGAGGTTTACGCCACATCGCTGCATTACGCTCCCTGCCAGGTGAGCGAGGAAGGTTTCCGGGTGGCCGTGGTGCTGCCCAAGGGCACCAATACCGCTAAGCCCGATTATGCCCCTCAGTGCGACGAGGATACCTGGATGACCGCCCGCAACAAATGGCTGCTGGCCCATCCCGAATCCAGCGAAGCCAAGGATGGCGCGCACGTGGGCCTGCAGGGCGTCAACATCGACATCGCCAAATAAACGAGCTGAAATGAATATGAATAGCCGGGCGAACGGCAGCTTGAACCCCAAGCCGACGTTCGCCCGGCTTTTTTATCATGATCAGCGCGTCCGCTGCACGCAGGGCGCGATCACGCTGCACCGTCCTCGCGCCTGATATATGCGACGGCGGCCTGCACGGCCTGGCTGATGTACTCGCTCATAGGCAGAGCGGGCGTGCCGGCCACGGTAACGCCGCAGCGCAGGCTGGGCACGAGGATCTTATGCGCGCGGGACGCGCCGATGGCCGCCGCCATCACCCCCGTCACCTCGCCCAGGATGCCGTCGCACAGCAGCATGCCGATGGGCGCCAGGATCAGATCGGCCCCGGCTGCCGTGACGCGGATGGCGTTTTCCCCTGTGGCTCCCTGATCGGCCCCCGCCTTGAGCATAGCGGCGGTGGCCAGGGCGTTGGTACCCAGGGCGATGATGGGCTGGCTTGGCAGCGCCTTTTTCAGCTGTTCGGTAAGCATGCGGCCCACGCCGCCTCCCTGCGCGTCGATGACGACAACCTTCATAATCGGCTCCTTGACAGTTATTTTCAATTCATTATAGCATAGCTGCACGCAAAAGAAAATGGGCGGCTCACGCCGCCCGAAAGATCAATTTTCTTTCATCCTTCTCAGGATGTTGCCCGCCTGGCCTCCCCGCAGGTGATCGGAAACGATCTTCACCAGCTCCATCAGGCAATCGGAATCACAGCATTCCATCATCCGTTCAATATGCTCGTCATTCAGATGCGCGTTCAGCGCCTTTGCCAATTCCGGGATCTTTTCGGAATCACAGGCGTCGATCAGCGTCCGGATAACCTCATCGGTCACCGCGCCGTCCAGTGTGTCGGCCAGCTCTGGGATTTGATCCGAATCGCAGTTCAGCGCAAGCTCGCTCATCACATTCTCGGTCATGCGGCTCCCCAGCTTTTCAGCCAATTCCGGGATCATTTCAGTATCGCAGCTCCTGGCCATTTCAAGCATGGCCTCCTCCGTTAAGCTGTCCCCCAGGGTTTCCGCCAGCTCCGGGATCGACTCCGCATCGCAATTGTTGATCAGCGCCATGATCGATTTGGAAGCCGCAGGCTCAGCGGGATGTTCTTTTTCCGCCCTTGCCGCCGCCTGGCACCTGGCGAACAGTCGGCTCACCGTTTCCTTGGACAGGAAAGGCGCAATAGCGCCGATCATCTCGACGTCGCTGATCACATCGCAGCGCTCGGCCAGCGTATCCAGCGCCTCAGCGGAAAGGAAAGGAGCAAGGCCTACCAGCATGCCCAGATCAATGGGCTCGTCGGTATTCAATGCCGTACTGTCCAGCGTTTCCTGATCCAGGAAAGGCGCCAGAGCAAACAGCGAAGCCAGGCCGGACGTCCGCTTTGGGCTCTTCTGGGTCTGCGTCTTTTTCCAGGGCCGCTTGATCGCCCGGGCAATTTTTTCCCCGTTGATTTCGATATGCACAAAAGCATCCTTTTTCTTTTCCCGCGTTTCGGGCGCGGTCCCCGCCTCGAGAGGCGCGGCTTCACCGGGCGCAGGCGTCCCGGTTTCAAACTCTGGCTGCTGCGCAGGCTGAGGCGCGTCAGGCTTGATCCCTGTGAGGATGTGATCCACCGTAGTGTTCAGCGTCCGCGCCAGATCCACCAGCTTGCCGATATCCGGCATGCTGGCTCCGCGCTCCCAGCTGCTCACCGCCTGATAGCTGATGCCCAGCTTCTCAGCCAGATCGGCTTGGGTGAGACCTGCTTCCCGGCGAAGCTGGGAAATGACGGCCCCAGTCTTTCTCATATCAAACATAGCGTTCTCCTGAATGGGTTCATTGATGGTTTCCATGGGGTGATCCTCCTTGCGCTTTGATGGCGCAAGTGTAGCCCCTCTGATCGGCAAAAAACAAGCAAACAGCGCTTGAAACGACAGCAAACGCTTTTTGATCTGCCGACTCAAGCGCTGTTTGAGTTGTCAAAGATCACGGCACGGTTTCGATCCGCAGCACATTGGTATTGCCGCTGGCGCCGCTGGTATCGCCGCCCGTCATCACAATGGTATCGCCCTTATGCAGTCCCAGGGCGTCCCGAGCGGCGCGGACGGCGTAATAATACAGCACGTCCATGCTGGGGAACTGCTCGGTGAGCATGGGCAGCACGCCCCAGGACAAGGCCAGTTTATACCATGCCTTGCGGTTGGTAGCAAGGCCCACGATATCGGTGGGCGCGCGGAAGCGGGACACCATGCGCACGGTCATGCCGCTGAGCGAGGTCACGACGATGGCTTTGGCGTCCAGATCGATGCCCATGGTGCAGGCGGCATGGCTGATGGCGTCCACCCTGTTTTCGATCTTAAACGCCTGGGTATGGAAACGCTGAGTAAAATCGATATGCCGCTCGGTTTCCTCCGCGATCTCGCTCATCACGCGCACGGCGTCGATGGGATACTTGCCCGCCGCGGATTCGCCGCTGAGCATGATGGCGCTGGTGCCGTCGTACACCGCGTTGGCCACGTCGCTGATCTCGGCGCGGGTAGGCCGGGGATTGGAGATCATGCTCTCCAGCATTTCAGTGGCGGTGATCACGCGCTTGCCCAGCATGCGGCACTTGGTGATCAAATACTTCTGGATGGCGGGGAGCTCGGTAAAAGGCACCTCCACGCCCAAATCGCCGCGGGCCACCATGACGCCCTCGCATACCGAGCAGATTTCGTCAATATTATCCACGCCGCTCTGGTTTTCAATTTTGGCGATCACATCAATATTATCGCCGCCGTTGGCGTGCAGGAAGGTTTTCATATCCAGCAGGTCCTGTTTGCAGGATACGAAGGAAGCGGCAATGAAATCCACATCGTTCTGAATGCCGAACAGCAGATCGGCCTTGTCCTGCTCGCTGAGGAACGCCTGGCGCAGCACCTTGCCGGGAAAGCTCATGCTCTTGCGGTCGCTGAGGATGCCTCCCGTGATCACGCGGCAATGGGCCTCGGTGCCGTTCTCCAGGCTCTCTACCTCAAAAATCACAAGGCCGTTGTTCACCAATATCTTGTCGCCCACAGCCAAATCTTCAATCAGCCCGGCGTAGCTCACCGATACGATATGCTCGTCCCCCGCCACGTCCCGGGTGGTAAAGGTAAAGCTGTCGCCGTCGTTGAGCGCCACTTTGCCGTCCCGGAAGGTTTTGATGCGGTATTCCGGGCCCTTTGTATCCAGCATGATGGCAATGGGCAGGTCAAGCTCCTGGCGCACGGCCTTGATCATATCGATTTTTTTCTGGTGCTCTTCATGGGTTCCATGGGAAAAATTGAGCCGGGCCACATTGAGGCCCTTGAGGCACATGGCCTTAAAGATGGCTGGATCGTCGCTGGCCGGGCCGATGGTGCAGATGATTTTCGTTTTACGCATGCGTCAAGCTCCTTTCATTGGGGCAATTTATGATTTTCAATTTCTTTCAGCATCCGCTGGGCTTCGTCCAGCTGCTTTCTGTTCAAGGCAATGTTCCGGCTTTCGGCGGCCACGCTGTCAAAAATGCCGAAAACGATCTTTTCCATATCGCTGCCCTGGCTGTAATCGGTGGGCGCCACAAAATGCACCCTGCCGTGCACCAGCATATCGTTGACAACGGCATTACGCCGTCCGGTATATACGCCGATGCTGTGGCCTCCCCGGCTGCCCACCAGCTTCATACAGGGCACGTCGGTGCTGCCGTCACCCACGTAGATCATATTGGTGAAGGGCACGCGGCGCATATCGTGGGGCGTATGCTCGTTGAGCCGGTCGTTTTCGGTCACATCCAGGATGCCTTTATTGATGCGGTAGATGAACTGGGTCTTATTGGTATAGTTCACCGCCATGGCCGGCCATTCGGGCTCCCCGGTCGCTTCGTTGTATACAAACTCGGCGGCGTAGATCATTTTAAACTGATCGGCAATGGGCGTGCCCTCCACGATCTCTTTAATACCCGAGGACAGAACATAATGCTCCACCGTGAAGCCCAGGCTTTCGCCATAGGCGTTCACCCGATCGAACCAGGTGAGCATGCCGGGAAACAGCTCCACCTTGGCTCCCTGCCGGTTGAAGGTGCCGCGGCTCAGCTTCATGCCGCGCCTGCGCGCCTCAACGATCATCACATACATATAGGCCAGGATGGAATCCATACGGTGCTTAACGCCCACCCGCTGGCAAAGCGCCCAAAAATCCCCCGCTTCCATGCCAAGCTCCGGGATGAAAGCGTATTCCTGCATATCCCGGGGCGAAAGCGTGTGGTCAAAATCGTACATCAGGGCCAGAATGGGGCGGCTTCCCTCATCCATGCGCATCCCTCCCGCTCAGTAAAACAACAAAAAACGAAATCTTTATTCAATATATTTATCATATCAAAATCCGCCTGGAATGTCAATCGCGCACGCGCCATGAGCCCTGCGCGTAAAATGAAAGCGAAGGGAGGAAATACCATGGCTTATTTCAACGGAGTTCAATATGCAACCAACGCCGCCGTGGTGGCCAATCCGGGCCGCCGCGAAAGCGGATGCGATATAGAGATCCAGTATCTGGACGACCAAGGCGCGAGCCGGAACGTGATCCTGCGTGTCACCGACAGCACGGTGCTGCGCAGCGCCGACGGCCGCCGCGTCTCCTGCGCAAGCTTTGTCCCCGGCCAGCGGGTCAACGCCGCTTTTACCGACAGCATGAGCGATACCACGCCGCCCATGGCCAGGGCCTACAGCATTATCCGGCAATCGACGGGCAGCGGCGGGATCGTCGGCATCGATATCGACGTATAGCGCTGCCGCCAAAAAACAGAGGTCCCCGGATCCGGGAAGCTCCGGATCCGGGGAAACTTTTTGGGATCGGTATCCATTCAGGCGATCAGGGTGTCTTCGCAGATCACTCCACATGCCAGATGTTTTCAGCGTACTGCCGCACAGAGCGATCGGCGCTGAAATTGCCCGCGCCTGCGATATTTTTCAGGCACTTGACGGCAAAGCCGCGGGGATCGTTTTTATAATCGGAATACGCGCGCAGGCGCGCCTCCTGATAGCTGGCAAAGTCCAGCAGCAGGAAATGATGGTCCGCCCGATGCCAACTGGCGCCGTGCAGCAGGGCGGTGTGAAGCTCGCTCAGCGCATCGTCATGCGGACAGATGCTGCCGTCCACCAGCGCGTCCACAGCGCGGCGCAGATGCTCGTTACCGTTATAGATTTCCATGGGATCATAGGTATCCCGGATGGCGTTGATCTCAGCGGCCAGCGCGCCGAAAATGTATTCGTTTTCCACGCCTGCCTTTTGAGCGATCTCGATATTGGCGCCGTCCATGGTTCCCAGCGTCACAGCGCCGTTGAGCATCAGCTTCATATTGCCGGTACCGCTGGCCTCTGTGCCCGCGGGAGAAATCTGCTGGCTGATATCGGCGGCGGGAATGATGCGCTCCGCATAGGAGCAATTATAATTCTGAACAAACACCACCCGCAGCAGATCCTTCATATCGGGATCGCCGTTGATCTTCTCGGCCACCTTATTGCAGAAATAGATGATGGCCTTGGCCCGGGCGTAACCCGCGGCGGCCTTCGCGCCAAAGATCACGGCGGTGGGCTGGAAAGCGGCGCGGAACTCCGCGTCCTCCTTGAGGCGATGGTAGATATCCACCAGCGAAATGGCGTTCATCAGCTGGCGCTTGTATTCATGCAAGCGCTTGACCTGCACGTCAAAGAGGAATTCCGGCGGCAGGGTCACGCCCTCATGCCGGGCAATATAGTCCGAAAGCTGACGCTTCTTTTCGCGCTTGACCTCCATAAACTGATCGATGAGCTTATCGTTGATGGTAAGCCCCTCCAGCCGATCCAGATGGGTCAGGAATTCGCTGCTGTCCAGGTTGCGGGTGATCACATCGGTGAGCTCGCGGTTACATACGCCCAGCCAGCGCCGGGGCGTAACGCCGTTGGTCACATTCTGGATGCGGTCGGGATACGCGCGGTGCCAATCGGCAAACACATGATCCTTGAGGATCTGGGTATGCAGTTCGGCCACGCCGTTGGTGCAATGCGTGCAGGCGACGGCCAGATTGGCCATATGCACGCTTCCGTTTTCCACGATGTAGAGTCCGGGATGCCCCTGAGCGCGCAGACGGCTGTCCAATTCATGAATGATGGGCACCAATGCGGGGGCCACCTCGTTCATCAGGTCCTCGCTCCAGCATTCCAGCGCTTCGGGCATAACGGTATGGTTGGTGAAGGCAAAGGCGTCAAAGGACAATTGAGCCGCCTCGTCAAAGGACATGCCCTCGCCCAGCATCAGGCGGATAAACTCGGGAATGGCCATCACCGGATGCGTATCGTTCAGCTGAATGGCGAATGTTTTGGCAAACTGCTTTCTGTCGGGACACTGGCGCAGCAGATCCTGCATGGTGGCGCTGCAAAGCAGGTATTGCTGCCGCAGGCGCAGGGCCTTGCCGGCGCGCTTGCTGTCGCCGGGATAAAGCAAGGTTGTAAAGTCGGAAGCGCGCACGGCGGCTTCGGACGCCTTCATATAGTCCTGATCGTTGAAGGCGATCATATCAATGGCCTGCAGGGGCTCCGCCTTCCACAGGCGCAGGGTGCGGACCCTGCCCTCCTGGCCGATCACCGGCATATCGTAGGGTACGGCGCGGACCGAGAATCCGGCGAAATCCACCGTAACGGCCTCGTACTCCCTCCGCACGCTCCAGGGATCCCCGTGGGCAGTCCAGTCGTCCGGGGATTCCTGCTGACGACCGTCCGCGAAGCTCTGCTTGAACAGACCGAAACGATAGTACAGGCCATACCCGGTCAGCGGAATATCATGGGTGGCGGCAGCGTCCAGATAGCAGGCCGCCAGACGGCCCAAGCCGCCATTGCCCAGCGCGGCGTCCTCGATATCCTCCATGACGCTCAGATGCGTGCCGTTGGCGGCCAGCACCTTTTCCATCTCATCGTAGAGATCCAGGCAGACCAGATTATTATGCCACAGCCGGCCCATCAGCCATTCGGCGCTGATATAGCAGGCGCGGCGGCGGGTGCGAAGCTCAGCCTCGTCCGCGGTCCAGCGGGGCGCAATGGACATATTGATCGCCTGGGCCAGGGCGTCATGCAATTGAAAATCCCGCGCGTGCTCGGCGTCCACCTGGTACCGGGCCTGAAGGAACCGGCGGGTGTCAAACCAAATCAGCGTGGGGTCAAAATGATAATGGCTTTTCATAAAACAACTCCTTGCTAAATTGGCGAGCAAAAAGCTCACCTAAATATTATAACATAAAAAAGCGAATATTGTGAACCCTTTTTCAGCATAAAATACGGCAAATTCCGAAAAAATCGGCACACAAAAAGCCCGGGATCAGCAAAGAGCTGTTTCTCCGCCTGCATCCCGGGCAATATCTGTTAAATCCGCTTTGTTTCAACAATCAGCGCACGCATGCGCTCGCACAGCGCGTCGGTCAGCGCTTCCCCATCCAGCCGGAAGCGCCAATTTGTCCCGCCTACCGAGCCGGGCAGGTTCATGCGGGCTTCCGTATCCAGGTTCAGGAAATCCTGCATGGGCGCTACGGCGGTATTGGCAGGGCTCATAAACACCGTCTTCAGCATGGCCCAGACCACGGTATCGTCGTCCACCTTACCCAGCGCCTTCATGGCCTCGGCCTTGACCGCCTTGGTGCGCGTCTTCCACCAGCCCAGCGTGGTATCGTTATCGTGGGTGCCGGTATAGGCCACGCAGTTTTCGGTAAAGTTGCGCAGATCGTGGGGATTCTCCTCCCCGCCGCCGTCAAAGCTGAATTGCAGCACCTTCATGCCCGGATAGCCGCAGAATTTGAGCAGATCGAACACGCGCTCGTTGACCACTCCCAGATCCTCAGCCACAATATCGATATCGGGCAGCTTTTCCTTGACCTGGGTAAAGAAGGCTTTGCCCGGGCCGGGGACCCAGTACCCTTTGCGGGCGTTGGGCGCGCCGTACTTGACGGAATAATAGTTGGCGAAGCCGATGAAGTGATCGATGCGCACGCTGTCATAGAGCTGGCCCATGGCCCGCAGACGATCCATCCAGAAGCGATAGCCGTGGGCGCGAAGCTTGCTCCAATGGTACAGCGGGTTGCCCCACAGCTGACCGTCCTCGCTGAAATAATCCGGCGGCACGCCGGCCACCCGGCGGGGATGGCGGGTTTCATCCAGCTGGAAATAATCGTAATTGGCCCATACGTCGCTGCTGTCCTCGGCCACGTAGATGGGCATATCCCCCAGGATGCTGACGCCGTGCAATCTGGCATAGTCGCGGACCCGCTGCCACTGCTCCCGGAAAATGAACTGCAAGAACATGAAGTATTCGATGTCCTCCCGCAGCAGCTTTTCATACTTCGCCATGGCTTTGGGTTCGCGCATGCGGATGTGCTCGTCAGGCCACTCCATCCAGGAAACCTGATGAAAATGCTGCTTGATGGCCATGAACAGAGCGTAGTCATGCAGCCAGGGCCACTTTTTACACCATTCGTCAAAGGCCTTTTTCCGCCTGAGGCCGCTGCGGCTGTCGGCGAAGGCCCGGCGCAGCCATTGATCCTTTTCCGGGCGCACGGTTTCAAAATCCACCCGGGGCGCGTATAGCGCCGCGGGAGCGTCGTACGCTTTCAGCCATCCGTCGGCATGCAGCGTTTCCAGGTCGATCAGATAGGGATTGCCTGCCAAAGCGCAGGTGCTTTGATAGGGCGATTCGCCATAGCCCGTGGGGCCCACCGGCAGAACCTGCCACAGGCGGACGCCCGCCTTTTCCAGATAATCGATCCAGGCGAAAGCGCCGCGGCCCAGCGTTCCGATGCCCTCCGGCCCCGGCAGCGACGTCACATGCAGCAGTACGCCCGCGCGGCGTTTAATTTCATTGCTCATGGCTTTGCTCCTTTGTGCGGTCTTTATTCTATTCTATCGAAAATTCTTCCAGCTGTAAATATAAAAAAAGCGTAAACATTGTTTCAAAAGGATGAAATTTTGCAATTCATACGTTATAATACTGGAAAAGGAGGGATGCCTGATGAAGAAACTGCTGATCATGCTTGCCGCACTGACGATCCTTGCCCTACCCGCTTTGGCCGAAGCGACGCCCGAAGCCCAGATCGTGGGCCGACAGCAATCGCTGGACGGGGTCGATTTGGCCATCCTGCGCATTGATTTTTCCGATCCCGGCCGCGCGATCCCCAGCGTATACGCCGTCACCGAGAGCCCCTGGCTGGTTGAAGAGAACGCCGTATGCGAAATGCAGGACGTGAACTTTGACGGTCACGACGACCTGGTGGTGACGGCCTCCGTTGGCGCAAGCAACGCCGCGTATACCTTTTTCCTGTGGAATGAGGAAAGCGGCGCGTTTGAATGGTATGGCGGGGAGCCCCTATGGAACTACCAGCTGTATCCCGCCCAAAGGATGATCCTGAGCCATATCACCAGCGGCTGGGCCGGCCTGCTGCACAGCGATACGGTATACGCCTGGGACGCGGCGGGGCGCAGCCTGACCGCCCTTCGTTTCAGCGAATGGGATACGCTGACCGAAATCACCGACGAAACGCGGGACGGCTATCTTCTCTACAATGAATTGCATGATGATTCCATGCTGGTGGAAACCTACGTGGATTACGAAATGGGCGTGGACGAATCCTTCCTGAACGCCGTAGATAAATACGATGATCCCGATTTCATGACTCAGCGCTTCCTGTATGAAGCCAATTTCCTGCAATTGGAGGTCACTCCGGAGGCCAACGGCGACGGGAGCAACGGCTAAGGCTGTTCCTCGGTCCGATCACCCGATCGGCTGTCCGGCGCTTCTTCCCAGGTCAGTACGCCGTAATGATCGGAAACCACCGGATAAAACGCCCCATTGAAAATCACGCGCGACCGCAGGGTGCGGCCCATCTGGCCCGCCAGGCAGAGATCCAGGCGGATCCCATCCACCGGGCGGTCGCGCCATCCATCGATCTGGCCCGGCACGGTGACGCCGCCATCCCTTTGCTCCGCCCGGGCATGGCAATCCTGCCAGCCGGAGGCCAGCATCAAATCATAGCCCTCGTCTTTCAGATGGGCGGGACAGTTGAAATCCCCCATCAGCCAGCGGGGGCTTTTCATATTTCCGGCAAAAGCGCTGAGTCGCTCCCATTGGCCCCGGAAGGGATCGATTTCATCGCCCCACCAACCCATATGCGCGGAGCAGAACCAGCCGCGTTCATTCTGAACCGCCAGCACCCGGCGGCGGCGCCAGCTGCCTTCAGGCAGATCGGGCGAGGACACGTCGGCGCAGCAAACCTCATTGATCGACGTCCGGCTCAGCAGCGCCACGCCCTCGGCCCAGGTTTTATAGCCCACGTGGGCAAACGCCCAGCTCCACCAGTAGTTCAGTCCTGCGCTGCGCAGAAGCTCCGAGAGCAGCAGCGCCCAATTGTTTTCCACAATGGAAAAGCCGCCCGGCACATATCCGCTGGCCCGCAGCCGTCCTTCCTCCGCAGGCGTTCCCCCGTCGGTTTGATTGACCTCCTGGAGGGCGATCACATCCGGCCGCTCGTTTTGCACAGCTTCCGCCACATGACGGAGGCAGGAGGCGTTATCCGCCTCCTGCCAGCTATGGGTATTGAGCGTCAGCAGCTTAAAATCAGCCTTTGACTGCGCCATTGGTCAGACCTCCGATGATCTGTTTTTGCATGAAGCAATACATTACGATAATAGGCAGCGACGCGATCACCAGGCAAGAGAACGCCAGGTTGTAGTCCACGTTGAACTCGCTCTGGAAGTTATACTGGAACAGCGTCAGCGTCCACATGGTGTTGGAACGGTTCAGGCAAAGCAGGGGCAGCATATAGTCGTTCCAGATGGCCAGGCCCTCGCGGATCATCACCGTTGCCAGGATGGGCTTCATCAGGGGCAGGATGATCTTATAGAAGGTTTGGAAGGTGGTGGCGCCGTCGATGTAGGCGGCCTCCTCCAGGGAGGGCGAAATGCTGGTCAGGTAGCCCACGTAGAGGAACATGCTCTCGCAGGTGGCGTGCGCCAGATATAGGAGCACCATGCCCGTGGGATTCATCATGTTGAGCGCGCTGAGCAGCTTGACCAAAGGCATCATGCGCACCTGGAAGGGCAGGAAAATGCCCAGCAGGAAGAAGAAATACAGCCCTTTGAACACCTTGCTGCCATGGAACATGCCGCGACTCAGCGCAAAGGACATGGGCGGCATGACCAGCAGCTCCAGCACCAGGGAGAAAACGGTGATGTAAATGGTGTTGCGGTAAGCGTACCACAGGGTCGGATTTTCAAGCACCGTTTTGTAGTTGCCCAGATACAGGGATTTGGGCAGGGTAAAGAAGCTGTTGGCGCTTTCGCCCGAGGTTTTGAAGGTGGTGATCACCGTAATGTACAGCGGGAACAGGATCAGCAGAGCGCCAAGGATCAGGATCAGATACGCCACAGCGTCCATTTTACGTTTGCTCTGTCTCACTTACTCCACCTTCCTATCATTGGTAAATTTGATCTGGATGAAGGAGATCGCGGCAATAATGAGACCGGTGACCACTGCCTGGGCGATGGCGTAGCTGAAGCGGTTGCGCTCCCAGGCGTTCTGCCAGATCAGCATGGCGATGGAGGTGGTAGCGCCGCCGGGGCCGCCCTTGGTCATGGCGTTGATATAATCGAATACGTTCAGGCCCTGTTTGACGGCCAGCACCAGCACCACGCTCAGGGTGGGCAGGATATAAGGCACGGTAATGGACTTGAACTGATGCCACGCGTTGGCGCCGTCAATGGAGGCCGCCTCGTAAAGGTCTACGGGGATGGTCTGCAAGCCGGACAGGAACAGCAGCGTCGGCAGCGCTACGCCCTGCCACAGATGGACGAACAGTATGCCGTAGATCGCCAGCTTGCGGTCGGCAATGATGTTTTCAGACAGCGTTTTGCTTCCGATGGTCTGGCCGATGGAGGGCAGCACGTAGAAGTATACCTGCTTGAACACCAGCGCGATGGTGATCATGGACAGCACGGCCGGCATGAAATACAGCGTACGGAAGAAGGTGCGGCCCTTCATTTCCCGATTCAGCAGCATGGCAAGCAGGAAGCCGATGATCACGATGCCGGCCACCAGGAACAGGGAATACCGCAGGTTGAAAAGCAGGGCGTTGCCGAAGCGTTTATCGTTGGTAAAAACCTTGACGTAATTATCCAGGCCGATGAAGTTAAAGTTTGTGCCGATGCCCGTCCAGTCCGTCAGGGAGTAATAAATGCCCATCAGGATGGGGAGGATCAGGAACACGCAGTACAGGACCAGGCCCGGAGCCGTCATGAGCAGATAGGTGATCCATTGCTCCTTGCGCATCAGGCTGTTGGCCTTGGGTTTGCGCGATACGGCAGACATACCGGTTCATCTCCTTTGGTTTATAATATGAAACCGGGCCGCTGCCGCACGGCAGCGGCCCCGATTCGGGGAACGAAGGATCAGTTGTTGTAATAATCCTCGATGGTCATCTGCGCTTCATCATAGAAAGCTTCCAGATCGCCGTCCAGGATCAGGTTGGTGGCGGCGTCGCCCAGGGCCTTGCGCAGGCCGGAGGGCCAGATGGCGTTCAGGCTCAGCGCGGTCTTGCCGGCGCTCATGGCGTCGTTGATCTTTTCAAGCTGCTTCACGCTGTACACCACGCCCTGGATGACGTTGGGGCTGCCCTCGATGTCGGTGTAGGTCTGGGCGGTCTCGGTCTTGCTCAGGAACTCCAGGAACTTGAGGCACTCGTCAGGATGCTTGGTGGTGGCGGAAATGCAGAAGCTGGTATCGATGGACACGATCACGTTGCTCTGGTCGTCATCCACGGGGTTGGGCAGGGGAATCATGGCCACGGGCAGATCGGGGTTGAAGCCCAGCAGGGTGCCCAGGGACCACTGACCGTTGATGGTCATGGCAGCGCCGTCATTCAGGAACAGCTGATAGGATTCATCATAGCCGGCGCCCTTGGACTGGGGGTTGGTGTACTTAGCGATATCCAGGGAAGCTTCGGCATAGCCCTTCAGCACGGTGGAATCCTGGGGCTCCATTTCGCCGGCGGCGATGGCCTTGAACTCATCGTCGTTATCGGACAGCATGGACATCATGCGCTCCATGCGCTGATACACCATGTCCTTATCCGGCAGGCCGAAGCCGTAGATGCCGGCTTCCTGCAGCTTTTCGCAGGCGGCCATCAGCTCAGCCCAGGTGGTGGGCAGCTCAATGCCCTGCTGCTCAAAGATATCGGTGCGGACGTAGAGGCCATAGCAGCTCAGGCTGTAGGGCATACGGTAGATCTTGCCCTGATAGCCGGACAGCGCCAGGGTGGAGGGAGCGATGTTGTTCAGGAATTCCTGACCGGTCAGATCCATGATCAGGCCGTTTTCAAACATCAGCTCGTAGGTGGTGGAGGTGGTGCAGCCGAACATATCGGGCAGGTCGTTCTGGGTAGCGCGGGTCTGCAGCACGGTGGCCGCGTCGGGGATCTGCACAAAGTTGATTTTGATCCCGGGGTTCTCAGCGTTGAACTGATCGATCACGGTCTCCATGGCCTTGATGGCGTCGGTCTCAGACTTATGATACAGGAATTCCAGTTCCACATCCTCCGCATGGGCGAAAGAAGCGACGGACAGCAGCATCATAGCCGCCATCAGCAGGGCGAAAAACTTTTTCATGACAGGGTATCCTCCATTAATGTATTTGATGTGATCATTCTATAACAAAATCGCCATGCTGTCAATCGTTTTTGTGCAAATAAGACAATTTTTTCCTGCCATTTTTCTTTTTTATACAGTTAAATAGACAAAACAGATTGACACGGGGAAACAAATTTGCTATAAAGGCATCAGAAAACAAGGGAGGAACCGATATGCTTCATCTGCAGGACAAAGTGGTTTATCAAATCTATCCCAAATCCTTCTGCGACAGTAACGGCGACGGCATCGGCGATCTGAACGGCGTCACCGAAAAACTCGATTATCTGAAATCGCTGGGCGTGGACTATCTTTGGCTCACTCCCTTCTTTAAATCGCCCCAGCGCGACAACGGCTACGACGTGGCCGACTATACCAGCGTCGATCCCATGTTCGGCACCATGGAGGATGCCGAGCGCATGATCCGGGAGGCCGACAAGCGCGGCATCGGCATCATGCTGGACATGGTGTTCAACCACACTTCCACCGCTCATGAATGGTTCCGCCGGGCAATGAACGGCGAAAAAGAATTCCAGGATTATTATATTTTCCGGGACGGTTCCCCCGACGCGCCGCCCACCAACTGGCAGTCAAAATTCGGCGGCAGCGCCTGGGAATACGTGCCCGGGTTGGGCAAATGGTATCTGCACCTGTTCGACGTGAGCCAGGCCGATCTGAACTGGGAAAACCCGGCGGTGCGGGAAGCGCTTAAAGGCGTGGTGCGGTTCTGGCTGGGCAAAGGCGTGCGGGGCTTCCGTTTCGACGTGGTAAACCTGATATCGAAGCCCGATCGCTTTGAGGACGATCCCGCAGGCGACGGGCGGCGCTTTTACACCGACGGGCCGCGGGTGCACGAGCACATCCGCGAGCTGGTGCGCGATACCGGCCTGGCCGATTATATCACGGTGGGTGAAATGTCCTCCACCACGCTGGCCCACTGCGTCCGCTATTCCGCACCGCAAAACGGCGAACTGGCCATGGCGTTCAATTTCCATCACCTGAAGATCGACTATAAAAACGGGGATAAATGGCAGCTGCAATCCCCCGACCTCGGGCAATTGCGCGACCTGTTCGACGCCTGGCAGACCGGCATGCAGCAGGGCGGCGGATGGATGGCGGTATTCTGGTGCAACCATGATCAGCCCCGCGTGGTTTCCCGGCTGGGCAACGACCGGGAATACTGGAAGCAATCAGTCAAAATGCTGGGACTGTGCATCCATATGCTGCGGGGCACACCCTATATTTACCAGGGCGAGGAGCTGGGCATGACCAACGCCTATTTTGCCGATATCGCTCAGTACCGGGATGTGGAAAGCCTGAACTATCATGATATCCTGCTGAGCGGCGGCATGCCGGAGGGGCAGGTGATGGCCGTGCTGCAGGCGCGCTCCCGGGACAACAGCCGCACCCCTATGCAGTGGAACGGCGGCAAAAACGCCGGGTTCACCGCCGGAACGCCCTGGATCGGCGTGCCGGAATATAAGCCGGAAGCCAACGCCGCAGCAGAGGCAGCCGATCCCGCCTCCATCCTCAGCTTCTACAAGCGCCTGATCGCCCTGCGCAAGGAGCACGCCGTCATCGCCGAGGGCGGCATCAGCTTCCTTCCTTCCGAGCAGACCGGATTGATCGCATACAAGCGGACGCTGGGCGATACATCGCTGCTGGTTCTGTGCAATTTCACCGATCAGACAATATCGGCGCCGCTGGAGAAGAGCGCGCTGACCGCGCGCTGCCTCATGGACAGCTATGAGCAGCCGCCCGAGATCAATGACGGCGGCGTCGCCCTCAAGCCTTACGAGGGCTGCGCGCTGCTGATCAGCTGAAAAACGCGCATGCCCCCGCCGTTTGGGCGGGGGCGTATTTTTTATCTGTTAATCGTATTCTCCGCAAAGGTATTATCCACCAGCGCCTCAAAGGCCACCCGGCTGTCCAGTTCGCCCGCGCTTTCCATGACCGTTTCCAGCATTTCCAGCGCCTCCTGTTTCATAACCGGCGTGCGGTTCCAGGCTTCGATGCCCCGATAGCGGGCCACCACCTGGGTCATGACCTCCAGGGAAGTATCGGGGAAGGCGGACAGGATGACCTCCGCCACCTCGGCATCGGTATGCGCATACACCCAGGCTTGCCCGCGGGCAACAGCGTTGACAAACCGCTGAACGATATCGGCATGGTCCCGCAGGAAGCTCTGTCTGGCAAAATAGGCCGTATAGGGGATTTCACCGCTTTCCGCACCGATGGAGGTCAGCACCACGCACTGCCCCGCCATTTCAGCCTCTGTGGCCGTGGGTTCAAACAGCGCCACATAGTCGGCGTCGCCGCCGATGAAGGCCCCGGCCATCATATTGAACTGCACCGAGGTATCCACATCCGCGTCCTCATGCGGGATCACGCCATGCTGCTTCATAACGTATTCCAGCGTCATCTCGGGCATGCCGCCTTTGCGGCCGCCGATGATATGCTTGCCCCGAAGGTTTTCCCAGGAAAAGTCCTCCGCCTGGCGGCCCACCAGGAAGGAGCCGTCCCGGCAGGTGAGCTGGCTGAATACCCGCGGCGCGTCGTCATGCCCCTCCAGCAACACATAGATGCAGGCCTCCGGACCGGCCAGTCCGATATCTGCCTCATCGGTGAGCACCGAGGTCATCACTTTATCAGCGCCGCCGCCGTTGATCAGATCGACCGCAAGCCCTTCCTCCTCAAAGAATCCCAGCGCCAGCGCGGCGTACTGGGGCGCGTAGAACACCGAATGCGTCACCTCGCTGACGCGCACCGTCGCGAGCTCCTCCCCCACCGCGGCGGGCAGGGCGCTCACCAGCGCCAGAACAAGCAGCAAAGCCG
>JAFUDW010000137.1 GCA_017464225.1 Clostridia bacterium
AACCATGTCCCATGGCGTATAGCCCCACCCCAATATCAGGTCCGTTGGGGTGGGGTTGGGGTGGAAGGCCGCCAAAAAGAAGCAGAACCCTTGAAAAATCAAGGGTTCTGTGGTGCGGGAAACAGGACTTGAACCTGCAAGTACGTACGTACACATGAACCTGAATCATGCGCGTCTGCCAATTCCGCCATTCCCGCATGGGCAACTTGCGATTGCGAAATATATATTACTACAAGAAGATCAAAATGTCAACCCCCCCAAATGAAAAATTGAGCAAAAAATTCGGCAAATTTTGAGTAAGTCCGTTTTCCCCCTGATTTTGTTGTTGACAAAGGATTGAAGTCGCTTTATAATAGGATCATGCAATCGGTTGCACAAGTAGACATGGAGGCGAAAAGACGATGGCGGTTACGATCCATGACGTGGCAAAGCTGGCAGGGGTCAATTCCTCCACCGTTTCCCGGGTGATCAATGGGAAAGCGACCATTACGCCGGATACCAAGGAGCGGGTATATGCCGCCATGCGGGAGCTGGATTACCATCCCAATTCCCTGGCACGAAGTCTGGCCAGCGGATTGAGCGGCGCCATCGGCGTTGTGGTCAACGCCCGGGATGCTGAGGCTTTCAGCAACGTATTTTTCAGCCGCAGCCTGTTCGCCATCGAAAACGTAGCCCAGGCCCGCGGGTATCAGGTGATCATTGCCAACGGCGCCCAAAGCCGGGGCGGCACCATTGAGAGCCTGATGAAGGAGCATAAGGTGGATGGGCTCATCCTTCCCCCCACCACCGTAAAACCCTCCCTGATGAAAACCATCGGCGATTTTCCTTACGTGGTGCTCGGCACGCCCGATACGCTGCGCGGCGATACCTGCTGGGTGGATAATAATAACGAGCAGGGAGCTGAAATGGCCGTGCGCCATCTGCTGGCAATGGGCTTCAGCCATATCGCCTATCTGGGCGGCCACCGAAAGCGCGGCTTTACCACGCGCCGTATCCGCGGCTATCAAAATGCGAATCCCGGCGCGGAAATCATTTTGCCTACCGACGGAACGTCGGAAAACGCCCACGCCATCGCACTGGAAACGCTGCGAAAGGAAAACCGTCCCGACGCCTTTGTATGCAATGACAATCTGGCGGCATTCGGCCTGCTGAAAGCCTGCCGGGAACTGGGCCTTTTGATCCCGCGGGATGTGGGCATCGTGGCCTTTGATAATTACCCCTTGGCGGAATATATGGACCCGCCGCTGACCATTGTGGATATCGATACTGCGATGCTGGGCGAGCAAACCGCCGAGCTGCTGTTCCGGCGGATTGAAAATAAGGGCGGCAGCCAGCAAATCATGCTGTCCACAAACCTGGTGATCAGAGCTTCTTCGGAGAGGAAGGCGGAATAAATGATCCTGTCAGCCATACGGCACCTTTCTTTTTACCCCTTTGTGCAAGCGCTTGCACGCAATCGTGTTCGCTTCATCCTCCGTTCCGCCGCCGGCGATCTGGCGGGATGTTCGCTGATCTGGTGGAAACGCACCGCGCCCGAAAACAGGCAAACCGTTCCCCTGTGCCTGAGCAAAAGCGACGGCCGGGAAGATCAATGGTGGGCAGAAGCGGTCTTTGAGGAAGAAGTCCATTACGTGAAGTATTGCTTTATACTGACCGACAAGACGGGCAGCCGCGCCTGGTATAACGCCTATGGCGTCCATACGGCGGAGCCGTCGGAGGGGAGCTTTGAGCTGCTGCAGGTCAATGAAACTGACGCGCTCTCCCTTCCCGCCTGGAGCAAAGGCTGCGTTTATTATCAGATTTTTCCGGAGCGTTTTGCCAGGCATGGCGCTGTAAAGGCTTCCTTTTCAGCCTGGACGGATGCACCCACCCGGGAAAACTATCTGGGAGGAAACCTGCGGGGCATCATTGAGCGGCTGCCTTATCTGCGCGATCTGGGAATAGAATGCGTCTATTTAAATCCCATTTTTCTGGGGGATTTCAATCACAAATACGCCACCACGGACTACTTTAAAATAGATCCCATGTTCGGCACTGAGCCCGACCTGATCGAACTGACAAGCAAAGCCCACACCCTGGGGATCCGGGTCATCCTGGACGGCGTTTTCAATCATGTGGGCATCCATTTTGCGCCCTTCATGGATCTCGTGGAAAAGGGAGAAAACAGTGCCTACCGGGATTGGTTCTATCCCAAACAATATCCCATTCGCATCGATTCGGCCTGCTATGAATGCGTGGGCGATTATCCGTATATGCCAAGGCTCCGCGGCGCAAACAGGGAAGTGCGCCGATACGTGCGGGATGTACTGCTGTACTGGCTGAAGCAGGCCCGCATCGACGGCTGGCGCTTTGACGTGGCGGATGAGTTGGATCGCCATGCCGTCACCTGGTGGCGGGAGGAGATCAAACGGCAGTACCCCGACGCGCTGATGCTGTGCGAAACCTGGGGCGACGCTTCCCGCATGCTGGGGCCGGATGGCTTTGACAGCGCCATGAATTATCTGTTCCGGGACGCAATGATCGCCTTTTTTGCCCATGGAAGCATGCCCGCGGAATTATTGAACGAACGGCTGAACGGCATGCTGATGCGATATCCGGACGAGGTGAACCTGTCCATGTACAACTGTCTGGGCAGCCATGACACCGCCCGTTTTCTGACAGAAGCGGGCGGAGAAAAATGGCGGCTTCGGCTGGCCATGGCTTTTCAAATGCTCTTTCCTGGCGCGCCTGCGATCTACTATGGCGACGAATTAGGCATGACCGGAGAAAACGATCCCGGCTGCCGGGGCGGCATGGCCTGGGATACGCCGGACCTGGAGCTGCACGCGTGGCAAAAACAATTGATCGCTCTCCGGAAAAGCCATCCTTCCCTGCGCACAGGCAGTTATACTGTGCTTTGGGCAAAGGGAAAGGTTTTTGCCTTCAACCGCGCAGAAGGCGCTGATCGCGTGATCGCCGCGTTCAACGCAGGCGACGATCCCCAAACACTGGACTTGACGGGAACGGAGGAACCTGTGCACATTCCTCCGCATTCCGTAAAGATCATAGAACGTCCATAAGGAGGAAAAACCATGCGTACATTCACCAAACTTCTGACCGCCATGCTGGTCTGCGCGCTGCTTCTGTCCGCGGGCCCGGCATTCGCATCCGATGCCCCCGTCACCATCAGCTTCTGGCATCATTACAGCGCTCAATCCGCTGAAAATGAAACGCTGATGAACGTACTGATCCCCGCCTTTGAGGCTGAAAATCCCGGCATCAAGGTGAACGCCGTTTCCCATGAATGGGCCGAGCTGCACGATAAAGTGCTGGTCAGCGCCAATTCGCAGGCGCTCCCCGACGTGGCCCGGTGCGATATCGCCTGGCTGCCCGAATTTCAGCAGATGGGCATCCTGACGGCGCTGGATGAGGAAATGCCGGACTTCACCGAAGCGAGCGGCAAGCTTTTGGACAGCGCCATGTCCACCGCCGTGATCGGCGGCCATTACTACGCGCTGGCCCTGAATACCAACAGCAAAATCGTATTCTACAACACAGCCATGCTGGAAGCTGCGGATGTGAAAGCGCCCGCCACCATGGACGAATGGATCGAAGCGGTAAAGAAGCTTTCCGGCGAGAATGCCAACGGTCAGCAGGTATGGGGCTGGAACGAGCCCGCGCTGGCAGGCTGGAACATCTGCCCATTCATCTGGAGCTTTGGCGGCAGCCTGACCAATGACGATCAGACAATTGCCACCGGTTATATCAACGGCCCCGCTTCTGTTAAGGCTGTGGAAACCTTTGCCGGCCTGGTTCAATCCGGCGCCATCACCGGCTTCAACGCGGGCGATATACCGATGACCGACGGCTTTGGCACCGGCCGCTATGCCATGATGCTGGAAGGCCCCTGGAAGTCCGCCGAGCTGGCAGGCGCTTACCCCGATGTAGCCTATGGCACCGCGCCTATCCCCGCGGGCGAGGGCGGCAGCGTTTCTGTGCTGGGCGGCGAGGATATTGCCATGTTCAATACGGCCAACAAGGAAGCCGCCTGGAAATTCATGCAGTTCATGACAGGCGAGTATGCCGAAACCGAAATGGCCAAATGCGGCCAGATCCCGGTAAACAAAGCGGCACTGGAAAGCGATACCGTAAAGAACGCCGACTACGCGCCTTTTATCGCGGCCATTGAAACCGCCAAGGCACGCCCCACGGTGGCTGCCTGGAGCGAGATGGACAACGGCCTGCAGATCGCCATGAACGCCGTGGTGACCGGCGAAAAGACCGCCCAGGAAGCGCTGGACGCCCTGGCCGCGGAATGGGACGAACTGCTAAAATAAATCAAAATGGACGGCGGGGCTGGCGAATGCCGGCCCCACCGCTTCTTTCGGGAGCGTGCACGTATGGTTACCAAGTCACGGATCAATAAGGCGCAGATCATTGGGCTGCTGCTGCCCGGGCTGTTGATTTTTGGGATGTTTACCGTTTACCCCATCATCCGCCTGTTTTGGATGAGCCTGTGCGATATGAGCTTCTCCTCCATGCTCATCCAGCCCTTCGCCGGGCTCATGAATTACCGGGAAGTCTTTAGCGATCCCACCTTCTGGACGGTATTTGTGAACAGCGTCGTTTATACCGCTGTCACCGTACCCGGACAAATGGCGCTGGGCCTGTTCATCGCCATCCTGCTGAACGGCGTCAAGCGCTTCAGCGTTACCTTCCGGGTGATCAATTATCTGCCGGTGGTCACCTCCTGGGTGATCGCATCGCTGGTATTCCGGTATATCTTTAACACGGAAGGGCTGCTCAATTACTTTCTCTGGAAGATCCTGGGGCTTACATCGGGCAATATCCGCTGGCTGGATACCCGCTGGAGCGGGCTTTCAGTAGCCATGATCCTTGGAATATGGAAAGGGATCGGCTGGAACATGGTGATCTTTCTGGCGGCCCTGCAGCAGGTGCCGCAGGATCTGTACGAGGCCGCGGAGATCGACGGCTGCGGCGCGTGGAAAAAGTTTGTGAACGTAACGCTGCCCGCCATCCGGGGAACGATCCTGTTCGCGCTGATCGAACTGACCATCGGCGGTTTCAACGTATTCACGTCCATTAAAATGATCACCGGCGGTAAGCCCGCCCATCAGACCGATACGCTGCTCACCTGGATGTATTACAAGGCGTTCAGCACGGGCAAATTTGGCTATGCATCCGCGCTGAGCTTCGTAATGGCTCTGTCCCTGGGGCTTCTGGCCGTGGTACAGTTCCGCATGATGCGCGGCAGGGATGCGTAAGGAGGATACCGTGATGAAAAGCAAAAACGCCGCCAAGCTCCGATCCGCCATGATCCGATATCTGCTGCTGGCCCTGGGCACGGTGGTATTCGCTTTGCCCATGGTTTATATGATTTCAACCTCCCTGCGGCCCAACGGCGCGCTCTATGAATATCCTCCCCGTTTCTTTCCGCGCTGGGAAGCGCTGACCGCCGAAAATTATGATTATATCCTTCGCCAAAGTAAATTCTACCTGAACTTTCTCAATTCGGTCATCGTATCGACATCCACCATCGCCCTGGCCGCCGCCGTAGGCTCGGCCATGGCCTTTGTGCTGGGCAAATTCAAGTCCCGCTTGACGAACCTCCTGTTCGGCTTCATCATCATTACCATGATCATTCCCGGCACCACCATGATCGTGCCTCAGTTTGAGCTGGCGACAAAGCTTGGATTGGTCAACAGGCTCTGGGGACTGATCCCCTTCTACGTGGCCTGGGTCATCCCCTTTTCCACCTTTATGGTCAAAGGTTTTATGGAAAATATCCCGGGCGAAATCATGGAGGCCGCCTGGATCGACGGCGCCGACGTATGGACGGTATATCTCCGCATCGCGCTTCCGCTGGCCTCTCCGGCCATCGCCTCGGTGAGCATTTTCAATTTTCTTACCGCTTGGGAGGAATACCCATGGGCAAATACTGTGATCAATGACAACAGCAGGCGCACGCTGCCCATCGCCATCGCGGGCTTCTTCGGCCAGCACCAATTTACCCAATGGGGATACGTTTTCGCCATGTCGGTACTGTCGCTGATCCCTGTGGTGCTGATCTTCATCCTTTGCCATAAGTTCTTTGTGCAGGGGCTGACGGCAGGCAGCGTAAAGGGGTGACCGGAACGCGATTCAGAACAATCTTATTTGACAGAAGGAGGAACGTTAAGGAGCGCTGCCCCTTAAAATCCCTGCTGGGGAGGGAAGGCCGTCCGGGGCCTCCCGGCCCGCTTCTCGCTGAAAACCA
>JAFUDW010000138.1 GCA_017464225.1 Clostridia bacterium
AAAAAATTCCCCGCCCCGGGCGGGGCGGGGAAAATATGGCTGTGTTTTCCCGTTGGAGGCGATTACTCGGTCTTGAAGCGGCCGTCGGTGGCGGCGTCGCCCAGGGCGTTGATCACGTCTTCCACGTTCTTGGTGGTCTCTTCCACGGCCTTGGCGAAGTCATAGCCGTCCCACACAGCGTCCAGGGTCAGGCCAAACTGAGAGGCGGCCTCGGGCTGCTGGGCGTTGTCGATGACCAGGAACTGATAGGAACCGTAGTCGTCAGCCATCTCCACGCAATCGGGAGACAGGGCGAACTCCACGAACAGGCGGGCGGCGTTCAGGTGCTTGGCGCCCTTGAAGATGGCCACGGGGCCGATTTCGCAGGCAGTGCCGTCGGCGGGAACCACCAGGCCCACGTTGTCATAGCCGTTGTCCAGGATCTGGGTGATGCCATCATGCAGGAAGCCGATGCCGATCACGCACTGGCCGGTGCCCACGTTCTTGGAGGGGCCGGAGCCGGACTTGGTGTACTGCTGGATGTTCTTGTCCAGAGCGACCAGATAGGCGATGCCATCGTCATGGCCCTTCATCTGCAGCATCAGGTTGGCGGCCAGCTTGGGGGTGCCGGCGGTGTTGTAGTTGGAGAACCAGATCAGGTTCTTGTATTCGTCCTTCAGCAGGTCGTCCCAAGTCTGGGGCGCTTCCAGGCCCAGGCGGGCCAGCTCATCGGTGTTGACCATGAAGCCCAGGATGCCGGTGTAGATGCCGTACCAGTAGCCGCTGGGATCCTTGTACAGATCGCTCAGCAGATGAGCAGCGTTGGCGGGCACATAGCTGTTATCCAGGAAGCCCTTGGCAGCCAGCGCGTCATAGGGGTTGTTGGTGCCGCCAAACCATACGTCGGCGGAGGGGTTGCCGTTTTCTTCCTCGATCTTGGTGGGCACCTCGCCGGTGCTCAGGCGCTGGAACTGGGTCTTGATGCCATACATTTTTTCAAACTGCTGGCAGGCGGCGGCCAGGTAGGGCTCTTCGCAGGAGCCGTATACGACCAATTCGCCCTCAGCCTTGGCGGCTTCGATCAGCGCGGGATCGATGGCGGTTTCTTCGGCGGCGGCGAAGGAGACGCAGCCCAGCGTCAGCATCGCTGCCAACAGGATAGCCAAAAACTTTTTCATCGGAAAGCCTCCTTATTATGGATATAAAATTGACGTTTTCCGTCTGTATGGTATTATATGCGCATCCCATTCGATTGTCAAGGTGAATTTCAAAAAAATCGCACAAAATTTGTACAAATTGAACGGTTATTTTCCCTTATCCGCCTGTTTTGAATGCTTTATGGCGCCAGAGTATGGTATACCGTTCCGTCCAGCGTTTTCCACTTGAATTCGCCGTCCTCCAGCGTCATATAGCCGTGCTCAGAGCCGTTCTTGGGGATTGAAACAGAGCCGGGGTTGAGGTACAGGCAGCCGTCCGTCCTGTCCCAAGCCGGGATATGGGTGTGCCCATGCAGCAGGATATCGCCTGGCGCCAGCGGAGGCAAATGGGCGGTGTTGTATACATGGCCGTGAGTGGCAAAGATCCGCAGGCCGTCCTGAACGATCCAGGCGTAATCCGCCAGGATGGGAAATTCCAGCACCATTTGATCGACCTCGGTATCGCAGTTGCCGCGCACGCACAGGATATTGTTCCTGCGGGCGTTGAGCAGGGCGATCACCTGCTTGGGATCGTACTCCCTGGGCAGATCGTTGCGCGGGCCGTGGTACAGGATATCGCCCAGCAGCAGCATGCGGTCGGCCTGCTCTCGGTCATAGGCCGCCAGCATCTGCCGGCAGTAAAAGGCTGAGCCATGGATATCGGATGCGATCAAAAGCTTCATGAAACGCCTCCTTCGTTTTTTTTACGGATGCTGTCGGCCGACGCGCCGGATGGGGCCGCCGTAACCGGTATCACATGGTGCTGATTATAATGGAAGATCGCCGGAAAAGTCAAGCGCGGCGAAACCGCGCGCTTCGCCGCAGATGATGTCAGATGTTGACAGCATCTGTCGTTTTGCGGTATCCTAAAAGCAGCGGGAGGTGTACGCGTATGGTATTTATTGGAATATGCGGCGCTAGCGGATCGGGCAAAACCACGCTGGCCAACGAGCTGTGCAGCGCCATCGGCGCCAGCAGCGCGCTGATCAATCAGGACGCTTACTATCTGGATCATCCCAACCTGACCTTTGAGGAGCGCACCAAGCTCAATTATGACGAGCCCTACATTTTCGATCATGATCTGCTGTACAACGATGTGCGTCTGCTGATGGCAGGGCAGGAGGTGACACGCAAGGCGTATGATTTTTCCGAGCATCGCCGGGCGGAAAGCCATGAGATCATCAAGCCTGCCGACGTGCTGGTGCTGGAGGGTATACACGCCTTCTTTGACGAGCGGCTCACCGATCTGATGTTCCTCAAGCTGTATATCAATGTGGAGCCCGATATCTGCCTGCTGCGCCGTATCAATCGCGATATCCTGGAGCGCGGGCGGCAGATCGAAAACATTACGGAGCAGTACTTGACCACCGTGAAGCCCATGTATCAGAAATACATTCAAAATTATGTGCACGACGCCGATGTGATCGTCACGCGGGGCGGCAAAAACGCCCGCATCGTGGATATCCTGGCCGGCTATTTGCGCGATGAGCTCAAAGCGGAGGAGAGCGTGAAATAATAAGCGCGGTTCTTTTCTCTGTTCATCACCTGAAGACATAAACAAGCAAACGGGGCGCTGCTTTAGGCAGCGCCCCGTCGCTTTTGGAGGTAGGTGTGTGTGTATATCATCCAGGCGCGAAGCCCGGAGGGATACCGATATCATACGGCCACGGTGAGGCGCTCCATGCTTTTTCCCTCGCGCCATTGTTTCCAGTATATATCCGAGCACTTGCGGTAGTTGGCGAATATGCGGCGGGCTTTGTCCACATCGCCGTATACCTTCCAGTAACCGCAGCATTTCCATTGATCCCGGCGGGAGATGAACCCATCCACATCCTCGGGCGGATAGCCCAGGAAAAGGCCGATTTCGTGGGGGAAGTCCTCCTGCTTTTCCAAACGCTCCATCAGATGGCGCAGGCAGCAGCTTTCATCCCCGCAGGGATAGCCGCATTCCCGCAGCAGCCTGCATGCCGTGCAATCCTGCAGATCGCGGGACAGGCGGGCGGGTCGGAAAACATAGATCAGACCCAGGCCGTCCCGATAGCGCAGCGGCAGCACCCTGACGCCCTTTCCCTGCATGCGTATGTTCAGCTGCCGCACATAGCAGAGCATCTGCTCCCGGCTTTCAAAGGCGCAGCTGAAGAGATTGGCCGTTTTGATGCTGGCCAGCGTGGGCGCGCAGTGACGGATCACCTGTTCATCGGACATGAAAAACTCCTCGGGTTAGATTATACTAACCACCTGTCAAAAAAGAAAACCGCGGACGGTTTATTCATGGTTAGAATAATCTAACCATGAATAATATACCACATCCGCGATATCCTGTCAATCGGTTTCTTCTGTTTTTGCGTTGTTTTTTAAAAAGCCGCGCAGCGCCGGCACAGCCGTTCCGTCCCGCATGCGGTCGGACGGCGCGTGCAGCATGGATTGTAAAATGGCCTCCTCGGCGCATTCGCCGGCCGCTCGGAAGGGAAGGTTCATCAGCTCTTCTTTCAGGGATCGCTGCACGGTAAAGCTGCCCTCCTGCGCCTTGGGCGCGGTGGTAAAGCCCACGGCGATCTCGCCGCTACCGTGACCGATATAGGAGCCCAGTCTTGCCATGCCCACCGACGTGCGCCGGAGCACCCGTTTGAGCTGCCGGGCGGTGAGAGGCAGATCGGTGGCAAGGATCAGGATGATGCTGCCCTGATCGCTTTCAGCCAAGCCCTCGGGCAGACAGGCGACGCGCAGGTCGCCGGAAGCGCCGTAATTGCTCTGCGCCAGCACGCCCAGAGTAAAGGTTTCCCCATCGATCTCCATCAGCCGGGAGGAGGAGCCGATGCCGCCTTTGAGCCCATAGCAGATGGTACCCCGGCCCGCGCCAACGGCGCCCTGGGCAAAATCAGCGGAAGCGCTTTCAATGGCCTGCTGCAGCTCATATTCGCCCACAGGCCGCCGGGAAATGGCGCTCATGCGGCTGTCGTTGCATTCACATACCACCGGATTGACCGAGGTCAGCTCCACGCCGTCCTCCCGGCACAGGTTCAGCATATAGGAAACCATGGCGTCGTGCACCCGGCCCACGTTCAGCGTGTTGGTCAGGGCGATGGGCGTTTCCAGCGTGCCCAGCTCGTCGATCTGCACCAGCCCGGCGGTTTTGCCGTAGCCGTTGAAGACCACGCTGGCCGCCGTCAGCTTTTGCATGAAGGGATTGCGGCAGGGCGGCAGCACTACGGTGACGCCGGTATGACAGTCCTCGGTATCCACGGTGCAGTGCCCCACCCGCACGCCGGGAACGTCGCTGATCAGGTTCCGGGGCCCGTGGGGGAGACGGCCAATGTTCAGCCCGCTCATTCCGCCAGCGTGCCCATGGGATCCCAAGGCGCCAGCTCGATGGGCTCCTGGGCGGCCAGATCAGCCAGATCGCCCAGATATTCGCGTTCGATGGCGGCCTGGAACACATACTGGTCAAACCAGGTATCGGAGCAGATATAATAGCCCTTATCGCCGTGGGCGTCGCCCCAGCTGTTTTCGATCTTCCAGCGGGTGGGCTTGCCATTTTCCAGGTTCACGCCAGTGATGACCATGGCGTGGTTCATGGCGGCAAACCAGTAATTGAGGCTGTCTTCCTTGCTCAGCTCCAGATCCAGTCCGGTGAACAGCCCTGCGTTGTAGCTTTGATCATCCCACACGCCGGAATCCCGATCGCCGTGCTTGCCCACGTCGCTGCCGAACCAAACCACCTTGCCTGCCTCCAGCTGGCGGATGACGGCGGCTTTCAGCTCGTCCATGGTGAGGTTCAGGTGCTTGACGGGCCGTCCGCCCACCACGTTGCCCAGCATGCGGATGGTAAAGGTTTTATGGAAGGGTTTATCTTCGGTGGGAGCGTTGATCACGCTGACCGTCCTGTCCAGCAGATCGCCCACGTATTTTTCGCAGAAGCTCCGCGGCGTATAGCCCTTTTCCATGTGATACTGCTTGTCCTTGTCCACGTATTCAAAATCAAAGCTTTGAGGCGGCTCGGTATAGCAGCTGCACAGGAAACCGTACACCTTTTCCAGCATGGAAGCCTTTTCGGCCTGAATATCGGCGTCGGAAGCGCCTTCCCGGATCATGCGGCGCAGCTTGACGGCGCAAACCTTCATATTGCGGTTCAGCAGGCTGTTCATGCTGTGGCTGTTGCTGCTCTGGAAGGTTTCGCCGTAGGCGTCCTTGGGCACCACGCCGTACTTGCGAACGATGTTGGCAAACATGTCCCACTGGCCGCCGTCGTGCACGCCCGTGGTGAGGATGAAGGCCACGGTGCGGTCGTCGGCGGGCAGATCGGCTGTGGCGATAATGCTCTCCAGGAAATAGTTGGCGCGCTCAAATTTATCCCAGAAGGCCAGGTAGCTCTGGCTCAGTTCAAACATTTCCAGATTCAGCTGATTGGCAATGCGCTCCCGCAGCACGTTGGCGGCGGAGAACAGCCAGCAGCGGCCCGTGCGCTGCTGATTGGTCACGGGTAGGGTGGGGATATCCACGGAGAACTTGTGCTGCATGGCGAAGGCGGCTTTGGATACAAAAATCACGTCCTTCAGATCATGCTTGCTCAGCGCCAGCGTGGCCAGCTGCCGCGCTTCGGAGCCGTTATAGCTTTCAGACCAGGCGTTCAGCTGCTCCTGGGTAATGGGGGTGGCTTTCATCGGTAATCCTTCCTTTCATCGGTGTGCTGGCTTGATTATACTCCCGATCGGAGCGGCTGGCAAGCGATGAAAACGCGAAGCAGCGCCGCTTTTATCGTTCCACCGGGCATTTTGCCGCGTTGGCGTTCACATAGATCAGCGCGTCCGGGTGATTTTGAAGAAGCGTGGCCGGAAACGCCGCGGTGATCTCGCCGTAGGCCGCACGCCGCACAACCGCCCGATGCCAATCCCGGAACACGCCCAGGCGCACCTTTTGAGCGGTAAAGATCTGATGGAAGCCGATGGAAACGCAGTATGGAGGCATATCCTCAATCGCGCCTCCCAGATCGCCGATGGCGTTGGCCGTGCGCGTCTCCCGGGAAATGGACAGCACCCGGGTGGGCAGGGCGGCAAACTGCTCGGGCGTCAGCGACGCCTGGGGTTCGTTAAAGGCCAGATGGCCGTTGATGCCGATGCCGCCAAAGCAGATTTCAGCGCCGCCCAGGTCATGCAGCAGGGCGTCGCCGCGCTCGGGATGGATGGGATCGGGGTAGATGCGCTGATCGGGCGGCAGGATGAGCGCCGGGTCGATCCTGCCGTATACCTGCTTTTCCATGAAGCCGATGAAGCTCAGGGGATCGTCCGGCGAAACCTTGGTGACCTCGTCCAGCATGTATTCGTCCATGTTGAAGAACCAGCAGTTTTTGAGACTCACGCGTTTTTCATTCACCAGCCGCACAAAAATGGGATACTGTCCCACCGGCCCCACTGGCACGATGAACACCGTGCGCTTGCCCTGAGCGTTGTTTCGCTGGATGGTTTCCACCATTTCCAGGGCCATTTCGTAGAAGATCTCCCCGGAGTCCCCCAGGCATTTGAGGGGGATTTTTGCGTTTTTGCCCAGCTCGCCGGCCGGGATGCGGTAATAATCGTGCATTATTCTTTCCTCCTGCAAAAGCGGGGCCGCTCCGCGTTTGGAACGGCCCCGTGCGGCGCGCGCCGGTCGATCACTCAAAGGCTTTGATCATGTTGTCAAACAGCACGTAGTCGCTGACGGGCACTTCCTGCTCCACGGCGCCGGACTTGATGAAGCCCTCCTGCTGCACCTTGTAGTAGCTTTCCATGGTGCCGTCCTCCAGGATGGCCTTGATTTCAGCGCTGCTGGGCCAGGCGGCGTCGCCGGTCTGGTTCATGGCCACGTCCACATCCTGGGCGCACTGAGCGGCGACCCACTGGGCGACCTGAGCAAAGTTTTCGGGCTGGGAACCGAAGTCCATGGCCTTGTACAGGGCGCGGGTATAGCGCAGCACGATATCCTGGTTGCTTTCGTAATACTTGGGCAGCACGATCCAGGAAGCCAGGGACACGTCGCGGTCCGCAAAGTCCACGTTGGAGCACAGGGAGAACACGTCGCCGCCGCAGGCGTTGATGATGATGCCGGTGGAGGGGCTCCAGCAGGCGCAGGCGTCGATGGTGCCGCTGATCATGGCGTTGGCCAGGGCGGAGGCGTCCATTTCATAGGCCTGGATATCGTCCCAGGCAAGGCCCGCGTCCTCCAGGCAATAGCGGAGGATCATTTCGGAGGAGGTGCCGGAGGCATAGCCTACCTTTTTGCCCTTCAGATCCTGGGCGGTCTCGATGCCGGCCTTTTTGCTGGCGAGCACGGCGTCGGCGTTGCCGATCTGGCTCATGGAGAAGATGCTGGCGCGGCCGGCGATGCACAGCTTATGAGCGCCGGGGCCGATGTAACCGATGTTGATGGAGCCGTTTTCCATGGCGGCAATGATGGTGGGGCCGTCGGCGAACTCATAGAGCGTCACATTCAGGCCTTCCTCGGCGAAGTAGCCCTGCTGGATGCCGGTGACCACCGACCAAAGCGAGGCGTAGTTGGGCATGTAGGCCACGTTGATGTCCTCAGCGGCGGCAAAGGCCGTAACGGACAAGCACAGGGCCAGCGTGAGCAGCAGTGCAAAGAGCTTTTTCATGGGGTTTTCCTCCTTTTATTTTCAACAGGCATTCCGGCCTGCCGGGATCGGTGATTATTTGCGCACTTCCAGGTATTCCTTGTATACCTGCTCCCAAATATGGTTGCGCAGCTCCATGAACCGGGGCAGCAGTTTGGTTTCCTGGGTGCGGGGATAGGGGATATCGATGGGCACGATTTCCTTGATGCGTCCGGGCCGGGCCGACATGATGATGACCTTCTGGGCCAAAAGGATGGCCTCGTCCACGTCATGGGTGATAAAGAAACAGGTTTTGGTATCCCTTTCCCAGGTTTCAAGGAGCTCGGACTGCAGCTGGGTGCGCGTCTGGGCGTCCAGCGCGCCAAAGGGCTCGTCCATCAGCAGCACCTCGGGATCGGCGGCGTAAGCCCGGGCGATGGCCACGCGCTGCTTCATGCCGCCGGACAGCTCCTTGGGGTAGTGGTTGGCAAACTTTTCCAGATCCACTTTTTTCAGGTATTCCATGGCTTTCCGCTCGGCCTCGGCTCCTTTGACGCCGCGCATGTTCAGGGCGAAGATCACGTTCTTTTTCACCGTTAGCCAGGGAAACAGAGCGTATTGTTGGAATACGACGCCGCGCTCGGTGCCCGTGCCGGTGATCTCATGGTCGTTGCAGTACGCCTTGCCCGACGTGGGCATCTGCAAGCCGGCGATGATGTTGAGCAGCGTGGATTTGCCGCAGCCCGAAGGCCCCACCACGCAGATAAACTCGTTTTCGTAAATATCCAGGCTCACGTTCCGCAGGGCCTCGGTGGGGCCGTTGCGCGTTTCATAGACCTTTGATACGTCGGCGATGCGGACCTTTAAATTTCGCGCTTCTCATGCCATGAGGTGAGCCTCCTTTCCAGCAGCTTGATCAGCTTTTCAATGGCGATGCCGATGACGCCGATGATGATGATATATAGCAGCATGGGCTTGGTTTCAAAGTTGTTGTTCAGCGAGCGGATACGCATGCCGAGACCGGCCATGGCGCCGGTGGACTCGGCGGCGATCAGCGTGGTGAGCGCCACCGAGGCGCCCAGGCGGATGGCCGTCAGGATGAAGGGCAGCGAGGCTGGAGCGATGACCCGGATAAAGATATCCTTGTCCGACGCGCCCAGCACCCGGGCGGCCTTGATCAGCGTTTCATCGATGTTGATCACGCCCTGGTAGATGGTGATGCACATGGTCAGAAAGGTGGCCAGCGTGATGACGATGATCTGCGGCTTGCGGCCCACGCCGGCGGCGATGACCACCAGCGGCACGTAGGCCAGCGGCGGGATGTTGCGGATGAATTCGATCCAGGGCTCAATGATGTTGCGCACGGGCTTGTACCAGGCCATCAGGATGGCCACGGGCAGGGCAATCACAATGCCCAGGCCGAAGCCCGAGAGCACCGAGATCATGCTGGAGGAGATGTCCTTCCAAAGCACGCCGCGCTTGATCATGACCGGCAGCTGCTTCATGGTTTCCACCACGTTGGGAAAGCAGCGGGAGGTGGCGGGCAGGATGGACAGGATATACCAGAGCACCATGGCGGCCAGAAAGGACAGCAGCAGCCACATTTTGTCCGGGATACGGAAGTTTTTTTTGCCGTTTCCGGAATCCTTTTCGCTTCGCATCATACGGAGCAGTTCCTCCTTTTTGTGTCGGTGGAGCGTATTTGTTTGCCGGGCTCATCCCCGGAGAAAATACTTGTCAATGCAGCTGGCCGCCGCGCCGATGGCTCCGGCGTATTCGCTCATATCGGCCCATACCACGCGCAGGGCCTCATCGTCGGGCAGGAAGGCGTGGCGCAGCAGCGTTTTTTCCACGGTGTCAACGTTCTGCCGGTTGATGAAGATCGGGCCGCTGAGCAGCACCAGATGGGGATTGATGATATCCACGATGTTGGCCAGAGCGATGCCCACGTAGAACATGGCCCGCTCCAATATGCCGCATACCAGGGCGTCGCCCTCGTTTTGGGCCTGCAGGATATGGGAGAGGCGCAGTGCCTTGGGATCGGGGCATAGGCTGTGCAGCAGCGTTTCTTCTTTGGCTTCCATGCGCTGTCTGCATTGGTCCAGGATGGCGTTCACGCTGGACAGCGATTCCAGGCTGACGGGCTCCCCTCCTGCGTCCGGCAGCAGGATCATTTTGCCTATTTCGCCTGCCGCGGCGTCCTCGCCCTTGAACAGGCGGTTGCCCAGCACAAAGGGACAGGCGATGCCAAAGGATACGTGGCACAGGGCGAAGGTGGTTTCGCCCTCCAGCAGCTCCGGCCAAAACAGGCTTATGGCGTTGCCGCGGGCCTTTACGTTGTTTTCCAGCCGGACGGGTAAACCGGTAAAGCGCGAAATCTCCTCGGCCAGGGGCTGATTGACCCAGGAAAGCCGTTCGCTGCCGTGGTTTTTCACTTGGCCGGTATGGGAGTTGACCACCGCCGGAATGGAAAGGCCGATGCCCAGCAGACGGTCCCACAGCGCGCCGTGCTCCTGCCTGATCAGCCCCAGGATGCCCTGGAGCTGATGGAGCATCACGGGATATTCGTCGCTCATCACCTCGTAGGTGCCGCTGGCCAGCGGCTTGCCGCGCATATCGCACAGGCAGAAGCGGGTGACGTCCCGGCCCAAAGAAATACCCAGCGCCGTATAGCAGTCCCGGTTCAGATCGATCAAAATGGGTTTGCGGCCGGTGCCCCGGGGATGGGCGGCGGCAGCGTCCTCACCGACCTCCAGCACATGGCCCCGGGCGATCAGATCGGCTGTGATGTTGGTGATGGTGGCGGGGGTGAGCCCCAGCTGCGCTGCGATCTCCGCGCGGGAAATGGGAGCCTGCCGATACAGCATCAGCTTGACGGCTTCCAGGTTATCCTGCTTTGTGGTGCCGTTATTCCGGCCGGTCGTCGCAGCCATACCTCGCATCCTTCCTACGGGGATTTTCATCGATTGTTAATTAATTTATCTTTTTAAATAATAACAGCTTTCTTTCCGCGTGTCAATGGGGTCCGTTCCGAAAATTCGCAGGAAGGCAGGGATTGACAAGAAGGGGACTTTTATGATATTTTATTAATTGAATTAATAAGTAAATTGCGCTTTTCTGCGCATTGAGAAAAAGAGGTGGCAAAAATGCTGGTACCCATGCGGGCCGTCCTGGAGGCTGCCGATACGTACCGCTACGGTCAGGGCGCCTTTAATATGAACAGCTACGGCCAGATCGAGGCCGCCGTGCGCGTTCATGAGCTGCTGCGTTCAGGCGCCATCCTGCAGGGCGCCGAGGCCAGCAACGCCTATATGGGCGGGGCAGAGGACTTTATGCACGGCACGATCGAGCAAAAGCGCCGGGGCGCCAAAGCCATCGGCGACGCCGTAAAAAGGTTTGGCGAAAACAGTCCGGTCCCCATCGCCCTGCATTTGGATCATGGCAAGAGCCTGGAGAGCGTAAAGGCTTGCATTGATGGCGGTTACACCTCCGTCATGATCGACGGCAGCAGCCTGCCCTACGCCGATAACGTGGAATTGACCCGGGAAGTGGTCAAGTACGCCCATCCCTACGGCGTCACCGTGGAGGGCGAGCTGGGTGTTCTGGCCGGGGTGGAGGATCATGTGTTTTCGGCGTCCAGCACCTATACCAATCCCATGCAGGCGGTGGACTTTTTCAAAAAGACCGGCTGCGACGCCCTGGCTATCAGCTACGGTACCTGCCACGGCGCCAACAAAGGCAGGGATACAGTGATCCGCCGGGAGATCGCCATCGCCACCAAGGAGTGCATGATGCACGAGGGCATCCGGGGCTACCTGGTAAGCCATGGCTCCTCCACCGTGCCCCAGGAGTACGTGCGGCAGATCAACGAAATGGGCGGACAACTGGAAAACGCCTTCGGTATCGATGTGAACCAGCTGGTGGACGTGGCCAAATGCGGCATCAATAAAATCAACGTGGATACCGATATCCGCCTGGCCTGTACCCGCAATATTATGAAGCTTTTCCTGGATCATCCCGATCTGCGTGAGAGCGCCTCCATCGGCGATATCTTTGCCCGTATGACCGCCAATCCCAAAAACTTTGATCCGCGGAACTATCTGCAGAGCATGATGGATACCGTGGTGACCGGCGCGATCCCGGACGGCGACGTGGAAAAGATCGTGACCTGCATGAAGGACGGCGTCATGGAGTCCATCGCGCCGCTGCTGGTGCAGTTTGGCAGCTATCGCAAAAGCCACCTGATCCGCCCCGTTACCCTGGGGCAGATGGCCGACTGGTATAAACGGGAAGGCATCTGAATAGCCGGCGGTAAAGCGAGAGGATGAAAGCGGAAAACGGAAGAGCGGCGACTCTTGATGAAAGAGCGGTTTGCTTTTCGGCGGAAGCTTTCCGTCCTCTTTTTTTATTCGTTCGCCGTACGGAGCGGAGCGTGAGAAGCAAGTTGAATGAAAATTAATATCCTCAAGGCATTGCAAAAAATGCGGTTTTATGCTATAATTTTATTGATGGAACAAAATTCCAAATATGGAATATTCAACGGAAAGCGTGCTAAATATGGAACGATTTAAACCAGATCAGTATCCTTCCCTAAAAGCTTTATGGATCCTTGAAGCGGTGGCCCGTCGGGGCACCTATATGGGTATCAATGAAATCTGCGAGGAAACGGGCATCAGTCAGGGTACGGTGCACCGGATCCTGAATGAAATGGTTCAGGCCGGATACATAGAAAAGAACAACCAGTACCGCAAGTACCGGGTGGGCATGAATGCCAGCATCATGGCAAGCTATTTTATGCAGTCCAACAGCGTGGTTGCCTTTGCTCGGGATGAAATGCTTCGGCTGAATCAGATGACCGGCGAAACCATTCATTTGCTGGCGCTCTCCGGCAACGACGTGATTTACCTGAACAAGATCAACACCGTGCACACCATTGGGCTGATGAGCTACATCGGCAAGACGAATCCCATCCACTGCACTGCGGGCGGCAAGTGCATTATGGCCTTTATGCAGGAGGATAAAGTGAACAAATATCTCGCTGAATCACAGCGTGAGAGATATACTGAAACCACATTGTGCACTGAGGAAGCGCTGCGAAAGGAGTTTGAATCTATCCGACGCTTGGGTTACGCCCTGGATCGCGGCGAGCATCATGCAAACGTGACCTGCATCGCCGCACCCGTCTTTGACATAAAAGGACTGCCGGTGGCAAGTATCAGCATTTCCGCGCCCACTTACCGTTTTCCGCTGGAGGCTGCGGAATCATCTGCGCCGGAACTGATGAAAAGCTGCAAGATCGTGACGGAAAGACTGAACAGCACCCCATCATAAGGAGGAAAAATGAGATGAATAAGACCGATATGATCTACAAGGATCCTTCGCTTCGTTCCCACGTTCTGGTAAATGGCAATATGGCCGGCCCCAGAGCGCATCTTCGCGGCATGGGCATGACTACGGAGGCGATGGCCAAACCCTTTATTGGCGTGATCAATACTTTTAATGAGCTTCATCCCGGTCATATCCATCTGAATACGTTGGGACAGCTTGTTAAGGACGGCGTGCGCGAGGCTGGCGGTATTCCCTTTGAAGTCAATACAATATCGATATGCGACGGATTTACACAGGGTCATTCGGGCATGTGCAGCGTGCTTCCCAGCCGGGAGATCATCACCGATTCTGTGGAGCTTTTTTGTAATGCATACGCGCTGGACGGTATCGTGCTCATCGGCGGCTGCGACAAGATCGTACCCGCTATGATCATGGCCGCTCTGCGCGTCAATATTCCCGCCATTATCGTTACAGGCGGCCCCATGATGCCTGGCGTGTATAAAGGGAAAAGCTATGCAACCTATCAACTGAAGGAAATGGTTGCCCAGATGCGCAGAGGGGATATTTCGCCGGAAGAATATGAATATATGGAAGGTCTTATGTCTCCCGGCCCCGGTTCCTGCGCCATGATGGGCACAGCCAATACCTTTTCTGTGGCTGCTGAAGCCATGGGGTTGACTGTACCCGAAAGCGCTTGCTCTCACGCCATAAGCGGAAAGAAAAAGAGGGTGGCCAAACGCAGCGGTCTGCGGGTAGTGGAGCTGGTGCGCAAAAATATACGGCCCCGAGATATTGTTACCCAGGAGATGCTTGAGCTGGCGGTACGCGTATCGCTGTCGGTGGGCGGTTCCACAAATATGTGCCTGCATTTCCCGGCTATTGCCCATGAGGGCGGGCTTCATATGAGCCTCCAGGAGATCGGCGCGCTATCGGCCACTACCCCATATATCGCAAAGATCAAACCCAGCGGAGAACATACCATGTACGATTTGGAACAGGCGGGCGGCGTACCGGCAGTGCTCAGAGAGTTGGGCGAAAAGGGCGTCATCAATCTGGATCAGATGACGGTAACTGGCAAAACACATCAGGAAAATATAGATGAAATGCAGTTTCTTGAAACTGATCGGGAAATCATCCGCAGCGCGGATGATCCCTACAGCAGCCACGGCTCTATCAGCATCCTGCGGGGCAATCTGGCTCCGGACGGCGCTGTGGTAAAGCAGTCCGCTGTGGTGCCGGGGATGCGCCGCCATGTCGGCCCGGCCCGCTGCTTTGAAAAGGAGGAGTGCGCCACCGCCGCCATCCTGGGCGGAGAAATCAATCCTGGCGATGTGATTGTGATCCGCAATGAAGGCCCACAAAGCGGTCCCGGTATGCGGGAAATGCTGACGGCTACTACAGCGTTGGTGTCCATGGGACTGCATGAAAGCACGGCTTTGGTTACCGATGGCCGCTTTTCCGGCGCAACCCGCGGCCCCTGCGTGGGCCATGTATCTCCTGAAACCTCCAAGCGTGGGCCTATTGCCGCCGTGCAGGATGGCGATATGATCGTCATCGATATTGATGCAGGTACGCTGGAGCTTCAAGTCCCTGTGGAGGAAATTGATCGGCGCATCGCTCAGCTGCCGCCCTTCCAACCGCCGGTCACCGAGGGGTATCTGTACCGTTACGCAAAGGAAGTTTCTTCAGCCGACGAGGGAGCCATATTGCTGTAAGGAGGATGGAAAAATGGGTTTGATGCAAGGTGTTTCCGCGCCTCAGCTTACGCCGATCCGGCCGGACGGCAGCGTGGATTATGACCGGTATTCTCTGCTTTCCGACCGACTGGCCAGAGGCGGCATCCAGGGCATTTTCGTTTGCGGCACAACAGGCGAGTTTGCCAATATGACCGCTGAGGAGCGCAGGCAGCTGCTGCCTGCCGCTCGGAACGGCGCAGGAAAAGCGGTGCGGCTGATGTATAACGTTACGGCGCTTAACCTGCAGGATATTCGCATGTACATCGAATGGGCAAAAAAACAGGGGGCCGACTGCCTGTCGGTGACGCCGCCTTATTATCACAGCTATGATGCTCAGACGCTGATCGGTTATTTTCGAGCAGCGGCTGAGATCGCCGAGGGCATGCCGGTATACCTGTATAATATTCCCGGCATGGCAAAAAATCCCATCACGCCGCCCATCCTGCGGGCCGTGCTGGAAAAGTGCGGCAATGTATGCGGACTCAAGGATTCCAGCATGGACTTCCAGACTTTTCTGGAGTTCAGACTGGCGGCGCAGGACAAGCCGGATTTTGAACTGATCACCGGCAACGACGCTCAAGTGTTGGCCGCGCTGCAGTATGGCGGCGCCGGAGGAGTGATCGCGCTGGCTGGCGTTTTCCCGGAACTATGCGAAAGCGTTTATTCCCTGTGGCAGGCTGGAAAGATCCGGGAGGCGCGGGACGCGCAGGATACCGTACTAAAGCTCCGTTCATTGGTGCGTCGGATCATGCCTGTGATGGCGCATAAGGAAATTCTGCGTTTATTGGGTTTTGATATGGGCCCTGCGCGTTTCCCGTTCCGGGAACTGAACGAGGGGGAAAAGGCAGAAATCAAAAACACCCTTGTTCAGTTGGGGCTTTTATAAGTGAACTTTACCGTGATTAACGGTAAAAAATAAAAAGGAGGATTCTCCCATGAAGAAGCTGATTGCTCTGATCGCCGTACTGACTCTCTGTCTGTCCGTTGGCATGACCGCGATGGCAGACGCTTCCTATCCCGCCAATGCCGTGACCTTTATCTGTCCCTGGGATGCGGGCGGAACCTCGGACTCCACTTCCCGTATCATGGCTGAGCTGTTTGCCAAGCAGACAGGCGTGAATACCGCTGTGGAAAACCAGGGCGGTGCCGGTGGCACGATCGCCACTACCGAATTCAAGAATACCAAGCCCGACGGAACGGCCATTTGTCTGGAGGCCATCGGCGTATTTACTTTGCAGCCTTTCACCCGTGAGGTGAGCTACAGCATCGACGACTTCATCCCTGTATGCTCCCTGACTCAGGAGCCCATCCTGCTGCTGGCCGGCAAGGAATCCGGCCTGACTTCCCTCCAGGATATCATTGACCGCGGCAGCGTGGTGTACGGCAGCAACGGTACCGGCAGCCTGATGGAGCTGAGCGAGAAGAAGCTGTTTGCCGATGCCGGCGTGGACGCTATCGGCATTCCCTATGATGGAAGCGCCACCACCTTGGCCGCACTGCTGGGCGGACATGTGGACGTGTGCACCTGCCACCCCAGCGAGGGCATGCAGTATGTGGAATCCGGCGACGCTGTGGCCCTGGGCATCTTCAATGACGAGCGCGATCCCCGCGATTTCCTGAAGGATATTCCCACCATCAAGGAGCAGGGTTACGATGTGGTTATGAGCGTTTGGAAGTTCTTCATCATGCCTGCCACTACCCCTCAGGAAATCATCGACCAAGCCACGGAAATCCTGAACCAGTGCAAGGCCAGCGAGGAGTTTGCCGATTATTGTGAAAAGAACAATCTGCTGATCCTGGGCCTGGATACCTCTGAGATGATTGAGAAGATCAAGGCTGAGGCCGAAGTGAACAAGGTAATGCTGGGTAAGTAAGCCCGCTTGAACTCCCGGGCCGTTCAGGCCCGGGAGGCTGTTCCCATTGGATGCACCGCTGGCGCGGAAGGAGGAAGCTGTATGACAGAATACAGGAAGAATATCCTGTCCGGTTTGATTTTCCTTGTGATTGGTATCGTAGTCCTCGTCGCTACGCCGCTGGCGGTCAAAGATCCGCAGGTTTCGGCTGTGGGTCCCCGGGCGTTCCCTTCCTTCATCGGAGGCGCGATGGTAGCGCTCAGCCTGGCGCTGATCGGCCAGGCCATCTACAGGCAGCATAAGGCCGGTCTGCCGCTCCTGAACATCATAGGGGAAAGGCGCAAGGATGCCGATGAAAAGAGGGAAGGGCTGAAAAACGAGACGCGCGCTTTTATCGCTCTGGCTATCATGCTGATATACGCGATCCTGTTTGACAAGATCGGCTATTTTGCCTCCACTTTTTTGGCGATCACCGCCTATCTGCTGCTGCTGCGAGTGAAAAGCGTTTGGTCCTATGCCATCAGCTACGCTGTGGGCGGCGCTATCTGGGCAGCCTTTACATACCTGCTCTCGGTGCGCCTGCCCTGAATTATAAGGAGGGATCGCCATGGACATCATGCAAATACTGCGCAATGTGTTTTCCCTGCAGAGCCTTCTATGGATGAATGTGGGCCTGGCAGCGGGTACGGTGGTAGGCGCGCTGCCGGGGCTGACGGGCACCATGTGCATAGCGCTGCTGCTGCCGCTGACTTATGGACTCAATTCCACCTTGGGCATGATGCTGCTGCTGGGCGTGTACTGCGGGGGAATTTACGGCGGCTCCATTACCGCTATTTTGATCAACACACCAGGCACCCCGGCTTCTGCCGCTACCAGCCTGGACGGCTATCCCATGGCAAAGCAGGGACGGGCCAAACGCGCTTTGCATGACGCGCTGGCGGCTTCGGTGATCGGCGGATTGTTCAGCTGCGCCGTGCTGCTGGTAGCTGCGCCGGCCATTGCCCGCTTTGCCCTCAAGTTTGGCGCGCGGGAATACTTTGCGCTGGCGCTCTTTGGCCTGACCATCATTGCCAGCATCGGCGGCAAATCGGTGCTCAAGGGACTGCTGATGGGTTTTTCTGGCCTGCTGCTGTCCTGCGTGGGCATTGACTCCATGGACGGCGTTGCCCGCTTTACCTTTGGCAACAATTATCTGCAGGGCGGCTTCCAGCAGATCCCGGTGCTCATTGGCCTTTTCGCCATCACCGAGATCATGGTAAAAACCAGGGATATCAACAAACCTGTGGGTAAGGCTGTGCAGGTGGGGGATGAAAAGGTTTCCTTCAAGGATGTGCTCAAGTATAAGATGACGCTGCTCAAATCCAGTATCATCGGCGTATTCATCGGAGCCGTGCCTGGAACGGGCGCCGCCATTTCTTCCTTCATGGCCTATAACGAAGCCAAGCGTGCCTCCAAGCATCCGGAGGAGTTTGGCCATGGCTCGGAGGAGGGCGTCGTGGCATGCGAAACGGCCAACAACGCCGTTACCGGCGCTACGCTGATCCCGCTGCTGACGCTGGGCATCCCCGGCGATACCAATACCGCGGTGCTGCTTGGCGCGCTTACCATGCAGGGAATTGCTCCCGGCCCTCAACTCTTTTCCAAACAGGCCAGTTGGGTGTATACCATCATGGTGGGCATGATCATCATCAATCTGTTTATGTATCTGCAGGGCAGACTGTTTATCAAGGGTTTTGTGAATATTACCAGGGTATCCACCCGCGTTCTGGTGCCGGCGCTGGTAACGCTGTGTATGATCGGCGCTTATGCCATGAAGTATAACACCTTTAACTGTATCGTTATGGTGCTCATCGGCCTGTTTGGCTATTTGATGGCGAAGCTGGATTTCCCGCTGACGCCCATGGTGATCGGTCTGGTGCTGGGCAATCTGTGTGAGAGCAATATGCGCCGGGCGCTGCTGCTGTCCCGGGGCAACTGGCTGACCTTTTTCCAATCTCCCATTGCTTGCGTGTTCATTGGCCTGGCGGTATTCATGTTATTCTTCCCGACGCTGCGCAGCGTAGTGGACAAGCGTCGCGCGGCTAAAAGATAAGGAGAGCGGGCCATGCGCAATGGAGAATTGATTCAGTTTTCAAGCCCCCGGTATTATCAGGGCCGCGGCGTGCTGGAAAAGCTGGGTCAGGAAGCATGGCTGCTGGGACGGCGTGCACTGATTGTGGCCGATGATACGGTCTGGGAAAAGGCAAATAAGTTTTTGCTGCCTCCGCTGAAGGAAAAAGGGATCACCTGGTTCAGGTATCCCTTTTCGGGCATTTGTGCTGAAAGCAATTATGCCCGGGCAGCCCAGGCTGGACGCGGGGAAGGCTGCGATCTGGTGATTGGCTGCGGAGGCGGACGGGCGCTGGATACCGCCAAGATCGCTTCCGATCTGATGGAGGTGCGCTGCATTACCGTGCCATCCAGCGCCGCTACCTGTGCGGCTACAGCCTGGCTTTCGGTGCATTATCGGGAAGATGGAAGTATGATTGGCAATTATTGGGTGAAATTTTCGCCTTTCGCCACCTTTTCCGATTTGCGCCTTCTTGTGGATCAATGTCCAATGCGCTTTCACATTGCCGGAATGATCGACGCTATGGCAAAATTTCCGGAAATCGTGTATAATATTGGAAAAGGGAACGTGTATGTGCGCAACGCCTTTTCCGATACTGCCGCGGTCGTTGCGCGTCATTTGTTCGATGAGCTGCTGTCCTTGGGCCCTCGAATGCTGAAGCGGCCTTCCGAGGAAGAGTGGGAAAGGATGCTGGCGCTGAATCTTCAGATCACCGGGCTTACCTTAGCGCTGGCCTGCGGCGGAAAGCAGGCCGCCGTCAGTCATCAGCTTTACGCCTATGTATGCGACCGCTATCCTGCCGTTGCCAGGCACAGGCTCCATGGGGAAATCGTAGGCGCTTCGCTGCTCTATCAGCTGAGGCTGGATGGTGAGGAGGAGGCTGCTCGCGCTTTGAAGAGCTTTTTGATAAGCGCCGGCGCACCTCTGTGTATGACCGATCTTGGATTGCCTGCCGGGCAGGAGAGTCTGCAGGATATGTTGAACTATCTTATGGAAAAGCTTCCCGTGGAAAGCGACGGGGAGGAGAAGGCGCTGCGCAGGCACGCTGGATTATTGATCGCATCCGAATGAAGGAAGGAGAGGAAATCAAATGAAGCATTTGTGCCTGAACCTGAAGCGCTTTGACGTGCCCACGGCCATGGGCGGCGTCAACCGCCTTTCGTCGGGGGCGGACTGGGCGCTAACCATCCTTTCCGCCGTGAAGGAGGAGCTGGCCCAATATGCCGGCGCGGCGCGCTTTCCCATGTATTTTCCCGAGGCGCACGTGATCGCCGCGGCCCAGGCCGCCGGGAACGGCGCTGAAATAGAAATCGGCTGCCAGGGCGTATACCACCAGGACGTGGCTCCCGGCGTCAATTTTGGCGCTTTTACCACCAATCGTCCCGCCGCCGCCATGAAAGCGCTGGGCGTAAAGAGCGCCATCATCGGCCATTGCGAAGAGCGGGCCGATAAGCTGGGCATATTGCAGGAGGCGGGCGTCAGCGACACCGTCGCCGTCAACCGCTTGCTGAACCGCGAGATCGCCTGCGCCGTAAACCAGGGCATGACCGTCACCTACTGCATCGGCGAAAAGGCCGAGGAGCGGGAACGCTGGCAGGAGGTGCTGGCGGAGCAGCTGACCGTGGGCCTTGCGGGCATTGATACGAAGGATGTGATCATCGCCTACGAGCCCATCTGGGCCATCGGGCCGGGCAAAACCCCGCCGGGGGCTGATGTGATCGCGCCCATCGCCCGGTTCATCAAGGAAAAAACCGGCGGCATGCCGGTGGTGTATGGCGGCGGGCTCAAGCGGGAAAACGCCCAAATGCTGGCCGGTATCCCTGAAATCGACGGCGGTCTGATTGCCCTGACCCGATTCCAGGGGGAGATCGGCTTCTATCCCGAAGAGTATCTGGAGATCATCCGCATCTATATGCGTTACTGCGCCCGCTAAGGAGGAAACAGCATGCAGCTTCAATTTGAATACGGCAATGGATTTATGAGCGCGAACCTGCCCGACGGTACCGACGTTTTCATCCCCGGGGAAACGGTGCCCGATCCGGCCTGTCTGCCCCAGGACTGGGACAGCCTCTATCAGGCCACGCTTGATTCCATCCGTCATCCCATCGGCATGGAACCGCTGGCTGATCTGGCCCGGGGCAAAAAGACCGTTGTGTTTGTGATCCCCGATATCGTCAAGGGCGGCTGCCAGCCCACCAGCCACCGCAAGGTGGCCATTCGGGCCTGCCTGGACGAACTGTACGGCGCGGGCGTTAAAAAAGAGGATATTTTGCTTTTGTTCTCCAACGGCCTGCATCCCCGCACGCCCATGCACGAGGCCAGGCAGATCCTGGGCGACGCGCTGTTCAATGAGTTCTGGTATTCAGGCCAGATCACCAGCCATGACAGCGAGGATTACGATCATCTGGTCGATCTGGGCTTTACCGCCCAGGGCGATCATGTGATCATGAACAAATATGTGTGCGACGCCGATCTTGCCATCTTGATCGGCCATACCCAGGGCAATCCCTATGGCGGGTATTCCGGCGGGTACAAGCACTGCGCCACCGGCATCAGCCATTGGCGGTCCATCGCGGCTCATCATGTGCCCCAGGTGATGCACAGGCCGGACTTTGTGCCTGTGAGCACCTCCAGCCTGATGCGGGACAAATTTGATCAGCAGGGCATGTTCATGGAAGAAAAGATGGGCAAACGGTTCTTTTGCTGCGACGCCGTGCTGGATACCAAATCCCGGCAGATCGAAATCAATTCCGGCTATGCCAAGGAAATGCAGCCCATATCCTGGAAAACGGCCGACAAGCGCACCTATGTGCACTGGGCCGAAAAAAAGTACGATGTGGTGGTGTTCGGCATGCCCACCAATTTCCATTACGGCGACGGTATGGGCACCAATCCCATTCAGATGATGCAGGCCCTTTCCGCCCAGGTGATCCGCCATAAGCGCGTGCTTTCCGATCACTGCGTGTTCATCGTTCCCTCCATCTGCGACGGCTGGTTCCATGAGGAGCGTTGGCCCTATCTGCCGGAGCTCTATGATATGTTCCAGCACGATTATATGCAGACACTCCCCGACATGAACCGCTATGGCGAATACTTCGCCACCAACGAGGAGTATATCCGCAAATACCGCTTCGCCAACGCCTTCCATCCCTTCCATGGCTTTTCTATGATGAGCTGCGGGCATCTGGCTGAAATGCATACCAGCGCCATCTATATCGTGGGCGCCCGGGAGCCCGGCATCGCCCGGGGCATGGGGCTGAAAACACGGGCCACGGTGGAGGAAGCGCTGGAGGACGCCAAACGCAAATTCGTGGGCGAAAATCCGAATATCCTGGCCCTGCCCAGGACGTTCACCACCGCCGCCGTGCATCTGTGCATGAAGAATCCCGAAGAGAACAGCCATTACCGGGATAACGCGCCCACCCATCCCTGCGGCTGCTGAAAGGAAACATTATGCTGACTGCGATCTTCATATTTATCATCTGCTTTGCCGCCAGTACCATTGGCGGCATCTGCGGCATCGGCGGCGGCGTGGTCATCAAGCCGCTGCTGGACGCCGTGGGTGTGATGTCGGTATCCACGGTTTCCTTCCTTTCGGGTCTGACCGTGCTGGCCATGACCTGTGTCAACGTATGGAAAAGCCGCAAGAGCAACGAGCTGGAGCCCGCCCGCAGCGTTCCGCTGGGCATTGGCGCGGCGGTGGGCGGCGTGCTGGGAAAATCCATGTTTTCGGCCCTGAAGGCCGCCGTGCAGGCGGATCGGGCCGTAGGCGCCGTGCAGTCCATCGTGCTGGGGATCATGGTGCTGGGCACGCTGCTGTATGTGGTGTTCAAGTCCAGGATCAAAACCCGGAATGTGAGCGGCTGGCTGCTGCCCGTGGTGATCGGTCTGCTGCTGGGCGTTTGCTCCTCCTTCCTGGGCATCGGCGGCGGCCCCATGAACCTGGCCGTGCTCTATTACTTTTTCTCCATGGATACCAAAAAGGCGGCCATCAACTCCATTCTGATCATTCTGCTGAGCCAGATCGCCAGCCTGCTCATGAGCCTGGTCACGGGCTCCGTGCCTACCTTTGAATGGGGATATCTGGCCGCCATGGTGGCCGCGGGCATCCTGGGCGGCTTTCTGTCCGCCCGGCTGCATAAAAAGCTGTCCGCCGATTTGACCGATAAGCTGTTCATCGGCCTGCTGGCTGTGATCGTGTTTATCTGCGTGTACAATACCGCGCGGATGCTGGCTTAAAGGAGGAGCGCCATGGATAATAACCTGCTGCTGATCCATGGCGGCGGGCCCACCGCCGTGATCAACGCCTCGCTATACGGCGCGATTTGCGAGGCCCGGCGGAGCCCGGACGTGAACAGGATCTATGCCGCTATCGGCGGTACGGGCGGGCTTTTGAAGGAGAACCTGCGCGATCTGACCAACCTTCCGGAGGAGAAGCTCCGGGGGCTGCTTACCAGTCCGGCCTCGGCCATCGGCACTTCCCGGGACGCCTTGGAGGCCGCGGACTACGAGGCCATGACGCCCATCTTGCAAAAATACGGCGTTCGCTATGTGCTCATGAACGGCGGCAACGGCACCATGGATACCTGCGGCAAGCTGCAGCAGCGGTGCCAGGGGCTGGATATCCGCGTGATCGGTATCCCCAAAACCATGGATAACGATCTGGCCGTCACCGATCACGCGCCGGGATATGGCAGCGCTGCGCGATACATGGCGGGCAGCGTGGCCGAGGTATGCTGCGACGTGGAAAGCCTGCCCATTCACGTGGTGGTGATCGAGGCGCTGGGCCGCAACGCCGGCTGGGTCACCGCCGCTTCAGCGCTGGCGGCGGACAGCTACGGCCATGGACCTGATTTGATCTATCTGCCCGAGCGCGACTTTGACGAGGAATCCTTCCTGCGGGATGTGAAGGCGCTGATCGAGCGGCAGGGGCACGGCGTGGTGGTGGCCAGCGAGGGGCTGCATGGCCCCGACGGAAAGCCCATCGTGGCGCCGATCTTCACCGCGGGCCGCGCCACCTATTTCGGCGACGTATCGGCCCATTTGGCGGGATTGATCGTTAAAAAGCTGGGCTTCAAGGCCCGCTCGGAGAAGCCGGGCCTGCTGGGTAGGGCGTCCATTGCTTGGCAGAGCGAAACCGACCGCCAGGAAGCCGAGGCCTGCGGCCGCGCAGCTGTGCGCGCTGCGGTCAGCGGAGAAACGGGAAAAATGGTGGCGATCCGCCGCACGGGAGAGACGCCCTACGCCAGCGAGACCTTCCTGGCCGATATCCGGGAGGTCATGATGACCGAGCGCAAAATGCCGGACGCGTTTATCAATCAGGCCGGAAATGGCGTTACCGAGGCTTTCAAGGCTTGGTGCCGTCCACTGCTGGGAGCGCCGCTTCCCCGGCTGATCGATCTGAGAAATGGAGAAGGAGCGCTATGCTGAATATCACGGTGCGCGATACATGCGGAAGGGTTTCCGATGAAGCGCTTCGTAACGCGCTGCGGGAGGCCGCGCCGCTGCTGAAACGCGCCCAGGCTGGGGATGATCGCTATGCCGACAGTCTGGGCTGGCTGAATGTGAAAAAATGGGCGGGGGAAAGCTGGCTTGCCCGGACCGAGGAGATTGCCGGATGGGTGCGGGAGAACTGCGACGCCTTTGTGCTCATCGGCGTGGGCGGCAGCAACAACGCCGCCCGCAGCGTTATTGAAGCGCTGGCTGACGGCAGCGGCTGTGAGATCATCTACGCGGGAAACACCCTGTCGCCCCATGCGCTGAACAAAATGCTGCGCGCGCTGGAGGGCAAGGATTACGCCGTCGACTGCATCGCCAAGAACTTTGAAACGCTGGAGCCCGGCGCTTCCTTCCGCATCCTGCGGGAAGCCATGGCAAAGAAATATTCTCCCGAGGAGGCTGCCCGGAGGACGATCTGCACGGGAACCTACGGCTCGCCGCTGGAGGATCTTTGCCGGCGGGAGGGCTATACCTTTGTGCCCTTTCCCACCGATGTGGGCGGGCGCTACAGCGTTTTCAGCTGCGTGGGGCTTTTGCCCATGGCGGCGGCGGGCATCGATATCCGGGCGCTGGTCCGCGGGGCATGCGATATGGAAGGGCTGCTGCGCAGCGCCGGGACGGAGGAGAACCCGGCTTTGCGCTACGCGGCGCTGCGCAATCTGTACCATCGCCGGGGTTATGCGCTGGAAATGCTGGCCAGCTTTGAGCCCCAGCTTCGCTGGTTCAATAAATGGTGGGTGCAGCTGTTTGCCGAAAGCGAGGGAAAGGACGGCAAGGGCATTTTCCCTGTGGCTGCCGAGTATTCCGAGGAGCTTCACGCCGTGGGCCAGTATCTGCAGGACGGCGCGCCGCTGATGTTTGAAACCTTCCTGGATATCGCGTCGCCTACGGACAGCCTCATCATCCATCCCGACGGCAAGGACGACCATTTTGAGTATTTGGACGGCAAGGATTTTGCTTTGATCAACCGCGCGGCCTTTGAGGCTACCGTTGCGGCGCACAGCCAAAAAATGCCCTGCCTGATCCTGGAGCTTGAAGCGCTGGACGCCTGCCGTTTCGGCCAGCTGTTTTATTTCTTCCAGTTCGCCTGCATGCTTTCGGGCGAAATGATGGGCCTCAATCCCTTTGATCAGCCCGGGGTGGAGGCGTATAAGGGCTGGATGTTCAAAGCGCTGGGAAAAAGCAAGATATAAAAGAATAATATGAAGAAACGCCGGGAGATCGCACAGACGCCCGGCGTTTTTGCGCGATTCCTGAAAAAACGGGGCGATGGCCTAATGAAAAAACGAAAAAAGTTGAAAAAAGGGTATTGACAGGCCAAAATGTGCATGCTATAATTTAATTAACTTAATAAAGTTATTTAAAAAAGTAACTTTATTATACCGTTGCGACAGGCAAACGAAGTTGCCATGAAAAAGAAGGAGGAAACCCCATGATGAAGCGCATCTTTGCTCTGGTACTGTCCGTTGTGATGCTGTGCAGCGTGGCCGCGTTCGCGTCCGCCGATACCCAGCTGTCCGACAAGGTGGTCAATGTCGGCTTCGGCACGGCCATCGACTCCCTGACGCCCTTCCGTTCCAATACCGCCCGCAATGCGCCTTATTTCACCCAGCTCTATGAAACGCTGGCTGTGCTGGACTCCAACCTAGAGCTGCAGCCCTACGTTGCCAAATCCTGGGAAACGCAGGATAACGGCTTCACCTATGCCGTTGAAATTTGGGACAAGGTGACCGACGCCGCCGGCAACAAGATCACGGCTGATGATATCGTATGGTTCATCACCGAATCTCAGGCCCGCGGCCTCAAGCCTGTGTTCAGCAAGGTGGAAGCGGTGGAAAAGACCGGCGATTACACCTTCACCGTCAAGCTGACCGCCAACATGTTCGGCACCTTTGAGACGCTGCTGCAGGATGTGTACGTCATCTCCCGCGCCGCTTTTGAGGCCAGCGCCGATGAGTTTGGCACCAGCTGCGTGACCACTTCTCCCTACGCGGTGACCGACTTTGTGGCCAGCGCTAGCATCGATATGGTGCGCCGCGACGATTACTGGCAGGATGTTGATCTGCTGCCCGAGTGCGTGCAGCCCATCGCCGCCGGCGTCAACTACAAGATCATCCCCGAAGCCTCCCAGATGGGCATCGCGCTGGAGACCGGCGTCATTGACGTCGCCATCGATATCCCCTCCACCACCGGCGCCCAGTTTGTGGGCAACAGCCAGTTCCAGGTCAATCTGACCGACGGCCCCCAGGGCTGGCAGATCTTCTTCTCCGGCGCTGACAACAGCGTGGTCGCCAATAACAAGGAACTGCGCCAGGCCATCTGCTACGCCATCAATAACCAGGCGCTGATCATGGTCCTGTCCGCCGGCTATGCCACTGAGATGTACGACGCCTTCAGCCCCATGCTGATGGGCTTCAACCCCGAGTGGAAAAACGAAGAGTATTATCCCTATGATCTGGCCAAGGCCCAGGAGCTGCTGAAGGCCTCCGGCTACAACGGCGAAACCATCCGCATTCTGTCCTCCTCCACCGCCAATTCCAGCCGCAACGGCCAGTTTGTGCAGAACTTCCTGATGGCCCTGGGCATGAAGGTCGAGCTCTCCAGCCCCGATATGGCGCTGTTCACCTCCCAGCGTCTGGACGGCACCAAGTATGACATCGTGGTGCTGACCGTGGGCGGCTTCAGCCTGGCCGACGCCTGGTCGATCCGCTTCGATCCCGCCGCCTATCCCACCGGAGACGGCACCAGCCGCCACGATGAGGTGCTGGCCGAGATGCTGTACAAGACCTGGACCGCCGAAGGCTGGACGACCGAGAACATCGACGCCGTGCATAACTACATCAAGGACAACGCCTATGCCTACGGCATGGTCAATCCCCAGGTGTTCACCATCTGGCGCGCCGGTTCGGTGCCCGCCCAGGAAGTGAGCGGCGGCATCAGCAATTACGTGGTGCCTTCCGCCTGCCGCTGATTCCGTTTCTGTAACCTTTAGGGGATGCGCCCCGGCAATCCGCCCCGGCGCATCCCCTTTTCCATACTGATTCCGGGAGTGTGAAACATGGGACGATATATACTGAAGCGTCTTCTGTGGATGATTCCCATCATCCTGGGCGTCACCATCCTCGTGTTCACGATGATGACCTTCTGCCCGGGTGATCCTGCGGAAATCATCCTGGGAAGCACCGCCACCCAGGCCGACCTGGCCGCCAAGCGCGAGCAGCTGGGCCTGTCGCAGCCCTTCCTGGTGCGGCTTGGCAAATACATGAGCGACGTTTTTCTGCATTTTGATCTGGGCACGTCCTGGATCACAGGCATCAGCATTTCGGCCACCATCGGCGAGCGCATGCCCCGCACCATGATCCTGGCAATAGTCACGCTGGTCATCGCCTTTGGCCTGGGCATCCCCCTGGGTGTCACGGCGGCCACCCATCAGAACAAGTGGCAGGACAGCGTGTCCATGGTGCTGGCGCTGATCGGCGTGGCCATCCCCAGCTTCTGGCTGGCGCTGCTGCTGATCATCCTGTTCTCGGTCAAGCTCAATTGGCTGCCCTCCATGGGCATCGATCGGGGATTGATTTCCTATATCCTGCCCGCTCTGGCCAACTGCGCCGGCGCGCTGGCCAACGCCGCGCGGCAGACCCGCTCCTCCATGCTGGATGTGATCCGCGCCGATTATATCACCACGGCCCGGGCAAAAGGCGTGCCCGAGCGCGAGGTGGTTACCAAGCATGCGCTGAAAAACGCGCTGATCCCCATCATTACCCAGATGGGCACCACCTTCGGCAGGCTGCTGGGCGGCGCCATGGTTATTGAAACCATCTTTTCTCTGCCCGGCATGGGGCTGTACGTCATCAACGCGGTGAACAATCGCGATTACCCGGTGGTGCAGGGCGGCTCCATCGTGCTGGCCATCGCGTTCAGCCTGGCCATGCTGCTCATCGACCTGCTCTATGCCGCCGTTGACCCGCGGATCAAGGCGCAGTACGCCTCCGCCAAAAAAGCAAGGAAGGTGAAGGCCAATGCGTAACGCAGTTGTGAAGGTTCGCAAAAAGAGCGAATTTGCCCGGGTCATGAAGCAGCTGAGCAAAAACAAACTGGCCATCCTGGGCCTTGTGATCCTGATCGTGGAGATCATCATGTGCGCCTTCGCGCCCGTCTTCACCAAGTACGGGTACGCGGATATGGACTATATGTCCTTCATGGATCCCACGCCTTCGGCAGCCCATATCTTCGGCTGCGATAACATGGGCTTTGACATCTATACCCGCATCCTTTACGGCGGGCGCTATTCCATCACCATCGGTATTGCCGCCATCCTGATCGCCGCCTTTTTCGGCATCGTCATCGGCGCTGTGGCAGGGTATTTCGGCGGGCAGACCGATAACGTGATCATGCGCATCCTGGACGTGGTCCAGGCCATCCCCGGCATGCTGCTGATGATCGTGATCTCCGCCATGCTGGGCCCGGGCTTTGTGAACACCATCATCGCCCTGAGCGTATCCAGCATTCCCGGCATGGCCCGCATGCTGCGCGCCCAGATGATGAAGGAGCGCGGCAACGAGTATATCGAGGCCTCCCAGTCCATCAACTGTTCCAAGTTCCGCATCATCTTTATCCACCTGCTGCCCAACTGCATTTCCCCCATCATCGTACAGGCCACCATGGGCGTGGCGCAGACCATCACGTTAGCTGCCAGCCTGTCCTTCATCGGCCTGGGCGTGCAGCCCCCGGCTCCCGAATGGGGTGCCATGCTGTCGGCCTCTCGCGCCTATATCCGGCAGTATCCTCATATGGTGATCTTCCCCGGCCTGGCCATCGCTGTGACCGTGCTGGCGCTGAACCTGCTGGGCGACGGTCTGCGGGACGCCCTTGACCCCAAACTGAAGAACTGAGGAGGGAACGAAAATGTCCGAAAAGCAAAAAACGCCGTTCCTTTCCGTAAAGGATCTGGTGGTTGAATACAAATCCGACGGCCGCGTGGTGCAGGCTGTGAACGGCGTCTCTCTGACGCTGGACAGGGGCCGCACCCTGGGCCTGGTGGGCGAGACCGGCGCGGGAAAAACCACCATTGCCAAATCCATCCTGCGCATCCTGCCGGACGTGGGCAGCAAAATCGTCGGCGGACAGGTGCTGCTGGACGGCCAGAACCTGCTGGAACTGCCCGAGCATGAAATGCGCAAGATCCGCGGCAATACCATTTCCATGATCTTTCAGGATCCCATGACCGCCCTGAACCCGGTGCAGCGCGTGGGCGAGCAGATTGCCGAGGTGGTGAAGCTGCACAGTGATCCCGGCACCGACTGTGAAAAGCGCGCCAAGGAAATGCTGGAGGTCGTGGGCATTCCGGCCGAGCGGTATTATGAATATCCCCATCAGTTTTCCGGCGGGATGAAGCAGCGCGTGGTCATTGCCATCGCCCTGGCCTGCAATCCGCTGCTGCTGTTGGCCGACGAGCCCACCACCGCCCTGGATGTGACCATTCAGGCCCAGGTGATGGATCTGATCGTGGAATTGCAAAAGCAGTTTCAGACCGCGCTGCTGCTGATCACCCATGATATGGGCGTGGTAGCCACCGTGTGCGACGACGTGGCTGTGATCTACGCCGGCCATATTGTGGAATACGGCAGCAAGGAGCAGATCTTTGATCATCCCACCCATCCCTATACCATCGGCCTGTTCGGCGCTATTCCCGATATGAACGAGGATGAGATCTGGCTGCATCCCATCGACGGACTGCCCCCGGATCCCACCGATCTGCCCAGCGGCTGTCCCTTCCATCCCCGCTGCAAGTATGCGGACGACGCATGCAGGAAGGGTCCCATTTCTCCCGTGACCACGGCCGACGGCCATATGTGCTGCTGCTGCCGCCTGGACGAAATCAGCAAGGAGGCGAACTGAAATGGCTGCTCCCGTGATTGAGGTTCAACACCTGAAAAAGTATTTCAGTACGCCCCGCGGCATGCTGCACGCCGTGGACGATGTGTCCTTTACCATTGAAAAGGGCAAGACCCTGGGCGTGGTGGGCGAATCGGGCTGCGGTAAATCCACCCTAGGCCGCACCATCATCCACCTGCATGAGCCCAGCGATGGCAAGGTGCTGCTGGACGGCGAGGATATCACCGGCATCAAAGGCAATCAGCTGAAAAAGGCCCGGGAAAAGATGCAGATCATTTTCCAGGATCCCTATTCCTCCCTGGACAGCCGCAAGACCATTGAAAGCACCATCCGCGAGCCTTTGAAGGTGGCAAAAAAGTTCAGCCGTCAGGAGATCGACGATAAGACCGCCGAGCTGATGAACCTGGTGGGCATCGACGAGCGCCTTCGCCAATCCTATCCGCACGAGCTGGACGGCGGCCGCCGCCAGCGCGTGGGCATTGCCCGCGCACTGGCCCTGGATCCCGAGTTCGTGGTCTGCGACGAGCCGGTATCGGCCCTGGACGTTTCCATCCAGGCGCAGGTATTGAACCTGCTGAAAAAGCTGCAGATGGACAAGGGCCTCACGTATATGTTCGTCACCCATGATATGTCGGTGGTGCGGCATATCAGCGATGATATCTGCGTCATGTACCTGGGCCAGGTGGTGGAAAAGTGCCCGGCCAAGGAGCTGTTCAGGATGCCGCTGCATCCCTATACCAAGGCGCTGCTGTCGGCCATTCCCTCGGTGGATATCCACCATCCCAACAAACGGGAGATCCTCAAGGGCGAGATCACATCGCCCATCAATCCCAAGCCCGGCTGCCGCTTTGCCGCCCGCTGCCCCCATGCAACGGAGGCATGCCGCCAACCTCAGGCGCAGGAGGAGGTTTCCCCCGGACACTTTGTTACCTGCTGCAGGATTCACGAGCTGTAAGAAAGAACCCCGCGGGTATCGCTCCTGTGAGGGAACGGTATCCGCGGGACTTTTTGAAAGGGACTGCTTATGAAGAAAAAGGATACCTGGTTTCTGGATCCCCTGAAAATGGGCGTGGCCATCGCCGTCGCGGCCGCCGCCGCCGTCCTTGCCGTGACCGATCTGACCATCGGAGAAACGGCCATGGGTCTGATCCTGCTTGCCATCGCGCTGCTCTTTGCCGGGGTGGCCCTCTATGAAGGACAAACCGTTACGGTATCCGAAGACGGCGTGCGCCGGCGCTTTCTCGGGCGGGAAAACCGCTTCTGGCGCTGGCAGGAGATCAGGGAAATCGGCGTGGCCGGGGCAAAGGCCCTGGGCGGGAGCAAGCAGCGCCACGGCACGCTGTATATCTATTTTTCCAGGGAGCATATGCGGGAGGAGGAGCGGATGCGCATGATGCTGCGCCAGCCTGTGCGCGATAAAATACTGCTCCAGTATACCCGGCAGCGCATGGACGCCGTGCAGATGCACTGGAGCGGCAAAATAGAAACCTGGAACGCAGGCGATTTGGAATTCTCCTGATCATTCCTCGCCGTATTGATTCAATTCCCGCCGGATGGCGCACAGCGCGGCGCAGCGCGAGCCGTTCCACCGGTCGGCTTCCACAAAGGAAAACGCGGGCAGGCTCCTGTGAGGCGCTACCAGGTACCTGTTCACGGTATCGGTCAGCAGCGCCCTGTTTTGCCCGGCGGAGAACAGCCGGGAATCCACAAAGATCATGTCCGGCTGAACAAAGTTGATCACATTAGCCAGCGTGATGGCCAGATAGCGGACAGCCCTTTCCAGGATCGCCGTCACCGCCGCGTCGCCCGCCTGCTCAGCGGCCAATACCTGGGGAATGGTGGGACGGATATCTCCGCCGCAGAGCGCTGAAAGCTTTGGCGCTTCACCTTTGCGCATGGCGGCATGGCAGGCGTCCATGATGGCGCGTTCGCCCGCAAGATCGCTGATGTGGCCGCTGATGGCGTCCGAAGATAGCGCAGCGTCCGCTTGGACGATCATATAGCCGATTTCGCCGATACCCAGCGGGTCGCCTACGTCGGCGGGGGAGAAGGGCAGCAGCGGGCAGCTCAGCCCCCGGGCGATGAACAGGTAAGCGAAGCGCCCCGTGCGCCGCATTTCTTCCCGCCGCAGCATGCGGATGCCAAAGGCACGGGCGCAGGCGTCGTTTTCCACCACCACGGGTTTGTTCCATCCGGTGAGCGTGGCCAGGTCGCTTGCCACGGGGCAGTCAAACCAGCGATACATCCGGTGGGCGGACAGCACGCCGTTTTCCCGATCGGTGACGCCCGGGACGGCGATGCCGATGGAATCAATGCGTTCGGACGGCACGGGCGAGGCGTTCAGGATCTCCTTTGTCAGCAGCGCCGCGGCCCGGATATTATCCCGGTAATCGGGCAGAGAGACGCTCTCCTGCCGGGATATGAGGATATTTCCCCGATAATCGGTCAGGCAGGCCTGCCGGGAATCCTTGCGCATTTCAACGCCGATGAAATAACGGGCGTCGGGCCGGATATCCACCAGCGCCGCTTTGCGGCCCAGGCGCTTTCCGGCGCTCTCGTCCTTGGTTTCCTGAGCGGTGCCGTTTTCGATCAGTTCGTTGACTACGGTGGTCACCGCGGGCAGCGAAAGGGACAGCGCTTCGGCGATGTCCGTGCGGTAAAGCGGCCCGTTGTACCAAAGCTGCTTGCGGATGCGGATGCGGCCCTGGCTGCGGAGGATGTTCCAGCTGTCGGCGCCCATAAAATACGCTCCTTGGAATATTGTAAAATCACTTAATTAATATATAATAAAAATCATTGCTTGTCAAATTGAGAGAGGAGAAACCATGATCGATCTGAAAGCCAATCCCTTCTTCCTGGACGAGGAAGCCATTCAATGGGTCAATGCCACCCGTGACGGCATGACGGTGGAGGAAAAGGCCGGGCAGCTGTTCTGCGTGCTGTTCAAGGAGGCGAAGCCGGAGGAGTTCGATTACGTGTACGGCATTTTGTCGCCGGGAGGATGCATGTATCGCGTCATTCCCACCGAACGGGCGGTGGCGGCGTCCAACGCCCTGCAAAAGCGCAGCCGTGTGCCGCTGCTCATCGCCGCCAATCTGGAAAAGGGCGGCAACGGCATCGTTTCTGAAGGCACGCTGGTGGGCTCTCCCATGGAGATCGCCGCCACAAACGACGTGGGAATGGCCCAAAAGATGGCCGAAGCCTGCGCCAATGAAGCCCGGGCGGTGGGCGCCAACTGGGCGTTCGCGCCGATCATCGATATCGACAGCAATTTCCGCAACCCTATCACCAATACCCGTACCTTCGGCAGCGATCCCGAACGGGTGAAAAAGATGGGCGAGGCCTATGTGCGTACCGTGCAGCGGCTGGGTCTGGCGGCGTCCATCAAGCATTTCCCGGGCGACGGGCAGGATGAGCGCGATCAGCATCTGGTCACCTCCATTAACAGCATGGACTGCGATACCTGGATGAATACCTATGGCGCGGCCTACAAGGCCGGCATTGAGGCCGGATCGCTGACCGCCATGGTGGGCCATATCCTGCAGCCCGCCTGGAGCAAAAAGCTGAATCCCGCCCTGCGCGACGAGGAAATACTGCCCGGTTCCCTGAGCCCCGAGCTGCTCCAGGGCCTGCTGCGGGGAGAATTGGGCTTCAACGGCCTGATCTGCACCGACGCCACCACCATGGCGGGCTATACGCTGGCCATGAGCCGCCGGGACGCCGTGCCCGCCTCCATTGCCGCGGGCTGCGATATGTTCCTGTTTGCCCGCAACCTGGAGGAGGATTACGGATTCATGCTGGAGGGCATCCGCAAGGGCGTGATCACGCCCGAGCGCTTGGACGAAGCCGTGACCCGCATCCTGGCCGTTAAGGCCGCGCTGGGACTGCATAAAGGCGCGCCTGAGGCGGACTGCGAAAACGCCCGTCGGGTGGTGGGCTGCGCCCGGCACCAGGCCTGGGCCGAGGAGTGCGCCGATAAGGGCATCACGCTGGTAAAAGAGCAGGCGGGCGTGCTGCCGCTGACGACGGAAAAGTATAAGCGCATCCTCTTCTATACGGTGGAGCCTCCGGCCGGCGGCGAAAGCGCCTACCGCGTTACCCCGGCCTGCGCCAAGGTGAAGGAGGCGCTGGTGAAGGAGGGCTTTGAGGTGGATGATTTTGTGCCCCAGCCCTACGGCGAAGGCTTTACCGCCAAGTATGAGGACGTGGTAAAGCGTTACGACCTGATCCTGTATGTGGCCAACCTTTCCACCAAGAGCAATCAGACCGTGGTGCGCATCGAATGGAAGCAGCCCATGGGCGCTGACTGCGGCCATTATATCAACGACATTCCCACGGTATTCGTATCGCTGGAGAATCCCTATCATTTGCTGGATTTCCCGCGGGTGAAAACCTATATCAACTGCTATTCCAACAATGATCATTGCATCCGTCAGCTGGTGGAAAAGCTGATGGGCAGGAGCGCTTTCAAGGGCGAGAGCCCTGTGGACGCTTTCTGCGGCAAGTGGGACGCGCATCTGTGATCCTTGCGGGATCGAAGAAAGGAGAAGAACCATGCGGATCCTTTATGTGGATATCGATACCCTGCGCCCCGATCATCTGGGCTGCTACGGCTACGGGCGGAACACCTCGCCTAATATCGACCGGGTGGCGCGGGAGGGCGTGCGCTTTACCGATTATTACTGCTCCGACGCGCCTTGCCTGCCCTCCCGGGCGGCGCTGGTCAGCGGTCAGTTTGGCATCCATACGGGATGTATCAATCATGGCGGCATCAATGCTGAAATGCGCTGGGAAGGCGCGGACCGGGCTATGCAGGACGGCTTTGGCCGGTTCAGCCTGCCTGCGGTGATGCGCAGGGCGGGCATGCATACCGCCACCATTTCCTCCTTTCCGGACAGGCATGGAGCCTGGTGGTTCAACGGCGGGTTCAATGAGTGCTTCAACGTGGGCAAGCGCGGCCTGGAGCCCGCGGACGATGTGCTGCCCATCGCGCTGAAATGGCTGGAGGACAACCGGGAACGGCAGGATTGGTTCCTGCATGTACACCTGTGGGATCCCCATATTCCTTACCGCACGCCCGAAGAGTACGGAAAGCCTTTTGAAAATGAGCCGCTGGCCGACGATTGGATGACCGAGGAGCTTTTGCAGTATCAGCGGAAGCACTGCGTGGGCGCTCACAGCGCCATGGAGGTGAACGGCTACGCCAATACGCCGGACGCCGCTCATCCCCGTCAGCCCGTTCAGGTGGACGACCTTGCAGGATTTAAGCGGGTGATTGACGAATATGATACTGGCGTGTGGTATGCCGACCGGGCCGTGGGCATGATCCTGGACAAGCTCCGGGAGCAGGGCGCATATGAGGATATGGCGGTGATCATCTCCTCCGATCACGGTGAGTCGCTGGGGGAGATGGGCTCCTATTGCGAGCATGGCGAGGCCGATGGCATCGTGACTCACATCCCCATGATCATCAAGTGGCCAGGCTGCGCGAAGAACGCGGAGTCCCACGGCTTCCATTATCATCTGGATCTGCTGCCCACGCTGATTGACCTGCTGGGCGGCGTGCCCGAATTCCGCGCCAACCGGGTCACCGGCAAGGTGATCCCCTTCGATTACGACGGCGAAAGCTATGCCGATCTGGTGCGGGGTGGCGGCGACGGCGGCCGGGAATACCTGGTGGTGAGCCAGTGCGCCCACGTGTGCCAGCGAGCGGTTCGCTTTGGCGATTATATCTATATCCGCACCTATCACGACGGCTATCACCTGAGCGAGCCCGACGAGCTGTTCAACCTGAAAGAGGATCCCCATGAGCAGCATAATCTGGCCGAGGAGCTGCCCCAGGTGTGCTGGCACGGCGCCTGGTATCTGGAGCACTGGGTGGCCGAGAACATGCAGAAAAACATTGCCCGCTATGCCACCGATCCCCTGTGGTCGGTGATCCATGAGGGCGGGCCCTTCCACTGCCGGGGCTACCTGGCGGCCTACTGCGAGCGGCTGGAGAACACTGGCCGGGCCGAAGAAGCGGCCGAGCTGCGCAGACGGCATCCGGAGGAGCTGAAGGAAAGCTGGTAAGCATCCAAGGAGGCACAGCCATGAAGTATGTGAATTTGCTGATCAAACCGGCGTCCAGCCTGTGCAACATGCGCTGTGCCTATTGCTTTTATGCCGATGAATCGGAACACCGGATGCTCAAAAGTATGGGCGTTATGACGATGGAGACGGCGGAAAAACTGATTTCCGCCGCCTTTTCGGCGCTGGAAGGACGGGGTGGCATCGGCTTTTCCTTCCAGGGCGGCGAGCCCACGGTGGCCGGGTTGCCCTTTTTCCGCTCCTTTGTGCGCATGGCGGAGGAGAAAAATGAAAAGCGCGTGCCCGTGCGCTATTCCATTCAGACCAACGGGCTCAATATCGATGCCGAATGGGCTGATTTTCTGAAAGATCACAAGTTTTTGGTGGGCCTATCGGTGGACGGCGATAAAACGCTGCACGACGCTTTCCGGCTGGATGCCCAGGGAAAGGGCACCTACGACAGGGTCACGGATGCGCTGAAGCTTTTGCTGGACAGGCAGGTAGATACCAATCTCCTGTGCGTGGTCAACGGGCGTACGGCGGCCCGGCCCAAGCAGGTGTACCGGGCGCTGAAAGCGCTTAAAACCGGGTATTTGCAGTTTATTCCCTGTCTGGATCCCCTGGAGGCAGAGCGCGGGAGCATGAAATGGTCACTGCTGCCAGAAGCTTACGGGCGCTTCCTGTGCGGCGTGTTTGACGAATGGTACAAGGATTGGGCACAGGGAAAATATGTGAGCGTGCGGCAGTTTGACGATTGGGTGCACGTGGCCATGGGGCTGCCGCCCGGCACCTGCGCCTCCTGCGGACAGTGCGGCGGGTATTTGGTTTCAGAGGCTGACGGCGGCCTGTATCCCTGCGATTTTTATGTGCTGGACGAATGGAAGCTGGGCGTGGCGGAGGATGGGCTAAACGCCCTGATGAAATCGGAAAAAATGGCGGCCTTCCAAAGGCGCAGCGCCGCCAAGCCCCGGGATTGCCTGTCCTGCCCCTATTGGCCGCTTTGCCGCGGCGGCTGTCCCCGGGATTGGGAGGTGGCCGACGGCGTGAAGCGCAACTATTTCTGCCCCGCCTTCAAAATGCTGTTTTCCTATGCCGGCCCGCGCATCCGGCAGATCGCCCAAGCCGAGCGGAGCATGGGGTATTAAAAAGCGTTGGCTGCTTACCGTTGATTTCATTATGAAAGTTGACGGGGAGGGAAACGATAAGGGGCGCTGCCCCTTATAATCCCTGCCAGGGTGGGAGCCCCACCCTGGACCCGGCTGCGGCGGATGCTGCTTGCGTACTCTTTCAAATAACTTCCCGCAGTTGATTGAAATGGGCTTGGCGCAAAGAGCGCACCGGAAATACGCGATCAACAAAAAACACGCAGACATGAGCAAGCTCGGTCTGCGCGTTTTTGTATGATCGCTATGACGCTGACGCGTCATTGACGTCGGCAAGCCGCCGTCATTTCCGGTGCGGTTAGCGTGTTTGGAATTTCAACATCAAGCCCCAGACTGAGGTCGGCACGCGCAG
>JAFUDW010000139.1 GCA_017464225.1 Clostridia bacterium
CGGGTGGAAAAGGCGGTCAGCCAAGTGCCGGGGGTGGAAAGCTGCTCGGTGAGTTTGCTGACCAATTCCATGGGCGTGGAGGGCACCGCGTCGCCCCAATCCATCATCAGCGCCGTGGAAGCGGCGGGCTATGGCGCCAGCCTGAAAACCAGCGCGAAGGCGGCGGAAAGCGCCGCTTCCGCCGATGAGGAAGCGCTCAAGGACCGGGAAACGCCCATCCTCAAAAAGCGGCTGATCGCCTCCGTGATCCTGCTGATCCCGCTTTTGTATCTGTCCATGGGCCACATGATGTGGGGCTGGCCCCTGCCCGCCTGGTTTGACGGCAACCACGTGGCCATGGGTATGGTGCAGCTGGTGCTGACCGGCCTCATCATGGTGATCAACCAGAAGTTCTTCATCAGCGGCTTCAAGGCCCTGTGGCACCGCGCCCCCAACATGGACAGCCTGGTGGCCCTGGGCGCGTCGGCCTCCTTCCTATGGAGCCTGTACGTGCTCTTTGCCATGACCCGGGCCGTAGTGGACGCCGACGAGGCCGCGGTCATGACCTACATGATGGATTTCTATTTTGAATCGGCCGCCACCATCCTGACCCTGATCACCGTGGGCAAAATGCTGGAGGCCCGGGCCAAGGGCAAGACCACCGACGCCCTGAAGGGCCTCATGAACCTGGCCCCCAAAACCGCCGTTTTGCTGCGGGATGGGAAGGAAGTGGAAGTGCCCATCGCCCAGGTCCGGCAGGGCGATGTGTTCGTGGTGCGCCCCGGCGACAGCATCCCGGTGGACGGCATTGTGCTGGAGGGCAGCAGCGCGGTCAACGAAGCGGCCCTGACAGGTGAAAGCGTGCCTGTGGATAAAGCCGTGAACGACAGCGTTTCCGCTGCCACCGTCAATCAATCCGGGTACCTGAAATGCCAGGCCACCCGGGTGGGCGAGGATACCACCATGAGCCAGATCATCCGCATGGTCAGCGACGCGGCGGCCACCAAGGCCCCCATCGCCAAGATCGCAGATAAGGTGTCCGGCATCTTCGTGCCGGTGGTGATCGGCATTGCCATCGTCACCGCCGCGGTATGGATGCTGGTGGGCAAGGATACGGGCTACGCCCTGGCCCGCGGCATCAGCGTGCTGGTGATTTCCTGCCCCTGCGCCCTGGGCCTGGCGACGCCCGTTGCCATCATGGTGGGCAACGGCGTGGGCGCGAAGAACGGCATCCTGTTCAAAACCGCCGCGTCCCTGGAGGAAACGGGCCGGGTGCAGATCGTGGCGCTGGATAAGACCGGCACCATCACCCAGGGTGAGCCCCGGGTGACCGATCTGGTGCCCGCCGCCGGCTTTGATGACAACGCGCTGCTGGCCTTGGCAGCCTCCGCCGAGCAGCACAGCGAGCATCCCTTGGCCAAAGCCATCCTTCAGGAGGCGGAAGAAAAGAAGATCGCCCTGGCGGAAGTATCCGATTTTGAAGCCCTGCCCGGCAGCGGCATCCACGCCTCCCTGGGCGGGGAAAAGATCCTGGGCGGCAGCGTATACTTTATCCAGGGCCAGATGCGGCTTTCCGCTGATATGGAAAAGAAAGCCCAGGCGCTTTCCGAACAGGGCAAAACGCCTCTGCTGTTTGCCCGGGATGGGCAGCTCATCGGCATGATCGCCGTGGCCGACGTCATCAAGGAGGACAGCCCCCAGGCCATTTCCGAGCTTCGCGGCATGGGCGTCCGCGTGGTGATGCTCACCGGCGATAACGAGCGCACGGCCCAGGCCATCGGCCAGCAGGCCGGCGTGGACGAGGTGATCGCGGGCGTCAAGCCCGACGGCAAGGAGCAGGCCATCCGGCAGCTGCAGGAAAGCGGCAAGGCGGCCATGGTGGGCGACGGCATCAACGACGCCCCGGCCCTGACCCGCGCGGATATGGGCATCGCCATCGGCGCGGGCACCGACGTGGCCATCGACGCGGCGGACGTGGTGCTGATGAAGAGCCGCCTGTCCGATGTGCCCGCCGCCATCCGGCTCAGCCGCGCCACCCTGCGCAACATCCACGAAAACCTCTTCTGGGCCTTTATCTACAATGTGATCGGCATTCCTCTGGCGGCGGGCGTGTTCATCCCCATCTTCGGCTGGACGCTGAACCCCATGTTTGGGGCGGCCGCCATGAGCCTTTCCAGCTTCTGCGTGGTCAGCAACGCCCTGCGGCTGAACTTCGTACGCCTGCGGGGCAAAGAGGGGCAGCAGGCGCCGCAGCCCGCTCCTGAAGTTAAAACTGTTGCAACCCAGCAAGTTCCCAAGGCGCGGATGGAACTGACCATCGCCGGCATGATGTGCGAGCACTGCGAAGCAAGGGTCAAAAAGGCGCTGGAATCCATCCCCGGCGTGATCAGCGCGACAGCCGATCATCAGGCGGGACGGGCCACGGTGCAGGCGAAACAGGCGATAGACGAAGCGATGCTCCGCCAGGCCGTGGAAGCGGAGGATTATCAGGTACTGAATATTGTGAATGCGTAAAGAGGTGAAACGTAATGAAAAAGAATCCATGGATCAGCATCCTTGCGGTGATCGTCCTGACTGTTTTTTGTGCCGCCGCCCTGGGCGAAACGGCAGAGGAACCGGATATAAACGCTATTCCCGTCAGCGCCAGCGAACTGATCGAAATGATGTATTACCCGGAGGACGCGGCGCTGATCGGAGAAACGATCGAAATCGAGGGATACTTCGGCGGCATCTATAACGAAGGCACAGAGGACGCTTACTGTTTCCTGGTCATTGCCGAGCCTGGCTCCTGCTGTGCGGAAAGCATCCGCTTTATCCCGGATGCCGCGTGTACAGAATTTCCTGAACCCAATACGATCGTTACCCTAACAGGCACATTGGAGAAAACAGAAACAGATGAGTACAGCGCTCTTCGTATCGTGAATGCGACCCTAACCTGGGAGTGATCCATGAACATCCTGATCATTGACGATGAAAAAATGATCCGGGAATCGGTGGAGGCGTTCTTGGAAAAGCAAAATTATGCCTGCTTCTCCGCGTCAAATGGCGCGGAGGGCCTTTTGCTGTTTGAAAAGGAGAAGATCGACTGCGTGATCCTGGATCTGATGCTGCCGGACAGGAGCGGGGAAGAAATCTGCCAAATCATCCGAAAACAATCGGACGTGCCCGTGATCATGCTGACGGCCAAAAACCTGGAGCAGGATCTGCTGAACGGCTTTTCCCTTGGCGCGGACGATTATGTGGTGAAGCCCTTCAGTCTGAAGGAATTGTCCGCCCGGGTGGCGGCTGTGCTGCACCGCTGGCGGAAAAAGACGGACGCCAGGCAGCGCTTGGACGATCTGGAAATGGATGAAGAAGCCCATACGCTTTTGAAAAGAGGCGCGCCGGTAGAATTGACCCAGGCCGAATGGCGCATTCTGTCGGTGCTGATAAAAAACAGGCAGCGGGTGTTCACCCGGGAGGAGCTGATCGACGCGGCCTTCGGCATGGCTTACGACGGCTTTGACCGGGCCATCGACACCCACATCAAAAACCTGCGCAAAAAGATTGAGGATGATCCCCGGAACCCCGTGTATATCCTGACGGTGTACGGCCTGGGCTATAAGATAGGAGGGGGAGAGGCGTGAGAAAGAGTTTGCGGTTTCAGCTTTCCCTGAGCAGCGCCCTGCCCGTGCTGCTCACGGTGTGCCTGATCAGCCTGTCCGCCCATTTCTTTATCCAGCGGCAGTTTGACCGGTACATCACGGAGCAGCAGGCTGCCCACGCCGCGTCCCTGGCGGAATCGGTCTCCTCCCAATACGACGCGCACCACGGCGGCTGGAACCTGGATTACCTCCACGGCTTTGGCATGTATGCCCTGAGCGACGGCTATATCATGAAGGTGTACGACGCCGCCGGCGCCTCCGTTTGGGACGCGGAAAACCATGATATGACCTTGTGTCATGGGGTGATGGATTCCATCCTTTCCCGGATGCGGCAGCAAAAGCCCGGCACGAATGTGGAATTGATCGATACATCCTTTGATCTTTCTTCGGACGCCGGCGCAGCAATCGGCAGAGTGGCCATTCAGTATTACACCCCCAATTACGCCCATGAAAGCGATTTTGGCTTTTTGCAGGCGCTGGATCAGCTGCTGGTCTACGCCGCCATGGCCTCCCTGGTGATCGCGGTGGTGATCGGCCTGTGGATGGCCAGGCGCATCGCCCGTCCCATCACCGCTGCCACCGGGGCCGCCGAGGAAATCTCCAAGGGCCACTACGGCGTGCGCATCCCGGAGCATACCGGCTCGGCGGAGCTGAAAACGCTGACCTCAGCCGTCAACCAGATGGCGGCGGATCTGGAAAGCCAGGAGGAGCGAAAGCGCCGCATGACCACCGACGTGGCCCATGAGCTGCGCACGCCCATCGCCAACATTTCCTCCTATCTGGAGGCCATGGCGGAGGGCGTATGGGAGCCCACGCCGGAAAGGCTCGCCGAATGCCATCAGGAGGCCCAGCGCATCGCGGGCATCGTGGACCAATTGGAAACGCTGCACCGCAGCGAAGGGAACGAATCAGCAGTTCAGAAATTATCGGTTCAAATCCGTCCATTATGCGAATCGGTGGCTGCGTCCTTCGCCCGCTCCCTGGAGGAGAGAAACCAGCGGTGCAGGATTGAAGGCGATGATTTCATCCTGCAAACGGACAGGGACAAGCTGCGCCAGGTGCTGAATAACTTGATGTCCAACGCCATCAAGTATTCCCCGAAGGGCACGGCCATCACGATCACCCTGTCCCGCACCGAAAAAGACGCCCTGATCCGCGTTCAGGACCAGGGCATCGGAATCCCGAAATCAGAGCAAACTTTGATTTTCGAGCGCTTTTACCGCACCGATCTTTCCCGCAGCCGTAAGACCGGCGGGGCGGGCATCGGCCTGGCCATCGTAAAAGCCCTGACCGAGCAGTTGGGCGGGCAGATTACCGTAGAAAGCCGGGAAAATGAGGGCAGCGCCTTTACCGTCTCCCTGCCGCTGCAATAAAAAGAAAAGAGCTGAAAGAACTTATGCAATGTGCCTGTTCCTGCGCGGAAAGCCATACGGACGCCTTATCTTTCGTTCCTTATTCTGAGGATTCACTCAAGCTTTTCCTCCCCTGGCTGCGCGCCTGCCCCGCCATGTGCAACGACCTCTCCGCGGGCTCGCTGTTCATGTGGCAGGAGGGCATGAACGTGCAGTTCTGCCTGTGGCACGATACCTTTCTTGTGCGACAGGACATCAATGAGCAGGCCGCTTTCAGCTGGCCCTGGGGCGCTGACATAGACGGCATGATCGATCGTTTGCTTGCCTACGTTCGGGAAAACGATCTGCCGCTGCGCTTTTTTGCTGTTTCCGAAGAGCAGTGGACGAATATCCAAAACGACGCCCGATTGCAGCCAGCCCTGGCCGCATTCGACGAGCGCTGGAGCGATTATATCTATGATTTTGAAGAGGTCCTGACCTTTCAGGGCAGAAAATACAGCGGCCAGCGCAACCACATCAACAAATTCCGTAAGCTCTATGGAGAGCCTGCGGTGCTGCCCATCCGGCCGGAAGACCGGGAAAAGATCGAACGGCTGCTCTCCGAATATGAAGCGGAGCATCCCGACGCCAACGTCCTGGAAAAAACTGAATTGAGCCGAGCTCGTCAGCTGATCGACCAAGCGGAGGAATTGGACCTGTTCGCCGCATATCTATCGGTTGGGGAAGAAGCGGCGGCGCTGAGCGTCGGTGAGATCATGGGCGATTCACTGGTCATTCATGTGGAAAAGGCACTCCGGCATTTTGAGGGCGCATACCCCGCCATGTACCAGGGTTTTGTCCGATATGTGGCTGATCAGATCGGCCATCCCCTGCGCTTCGTCAACCGGGAGGACGATTCCGGCGATCCGGGCCTGCGCGTTTCCAAGCGGCAGTATCAGCCCCTCTTCCAAGTACCTAAATATCTGGTGCACGCATCTTCTCCCGCGTGCGGGATGCCAGGGGACGCCGTGATCCGCGGGGACGGCGTCGTGCTCACCGCCTTTCGGGAATCGGATAAACCGGCCTATCTGCTTTTGAACACGGACGTGGAAAACAACCGGATGTGGGGCTATGATTACCGGGAGGATGAAACCATCACCGGCCCCATCGATGAAAACACCTTCTATGGCGGCGCGCAGTACGATATGCGTTCCGGCGATTCCATCAACCTCGCCATTCGCTTATCGGAAGAAGGCCCCATGATCGGCGAAGTGATCCTGTGGCATTTTACCGTGAACGGCAATGCGGAGATCGGCTGCCGCCTGTTCCCGGCGTATCACGGAAGGGGGCTTGGAAAAGCGGCGTTCAGCTCCGCCGTCGATTTTGCCCGGGATCAGCTGGGGTTGCGGGTTTATGCCAGATGCTTTATCGACAATTTCGCCTCTTATCGGATGATCATAGCTTCCGGGATGAAGTTCATCCGGAAAGATGCGCGTTATTGTTTTTTCCAATAGGAATGTATCTGTATAACCTATTTGACATATAGGTAAATGGGTTGTATACTTTTTCCATCCTCATAAGGAGGGTTTTCTGATGCGCACCATTTCTGTTCCGTACGGCATGGTCAAGCAGAGCATGTGTATGTCCCTCATGCTCTTTTTGCCGTGCCCATGATGGAAGAAACAACGCATCGCTCCATTCGGCAGTTCGCACGGCGGGCTGTCTTTTTTCTTTCATAAAGGAGATATTGTTATGACAATTCAACAGCTCAATTATGTGATTCATATTGCGGAATGCGGTTCTTTTAACCGGGCGGCGGAAAAGCTGTTTGTGGCGCAGCCTTCCCTGACAGGCGCGATCAAGGATTTGGAAAGAGAAACTGGCATCACCATCTTTAACCGCACCGGAAAAGGCGTGACGCTGACGGCTGAAGGCGCGGAATTTTTGCCTTATGCGCGGTCTGTGTATGATCAGTTTCAAAACCTGCTGGATGCCTATGGAAAAAACGGCGTGCGAAAACAGAAATTCGCGGTATCCATGCAGCACTATTCCTTTGCGGTCAAGGCTTTTGTGGAATTGACCCGGGCCTTTGACGTGGGCGAATATGAGTTTGCCGTCCGGGAAACCAGAACCAGGGATGTGATCGCCGACGTGGCGGCTGCCCGCAGTGAGATCGGCATTTTGTATCTGAACGATTTTAACCGAAAGGCGCTTCTAAAACTGTTCAATGAAAACAATTTGCAGTTTCAGCATTTGATCGATTGCGCCGCCTACGTCTATCTGTGGAAGGATCATCCATTGGCAAAAAACAGCAGCATCTCCTTTCAAGATCTGCTGCCCTACCCCTGCCTGTCCTTTGAGCAGGGCGAGGGAAGCAATTTCTATCTGGCGGAGGAGATCCTTTCCACCAACGAATATCCCCGGATCATCAAATGCTGCGACCGGGCCACCGTGCTGAACCTGATGGTGGGCGTAAACGGATATACCCTGTGCAGCGGCATCATCTGCGAGGAACTGAACGGCGGAGATTATATCGCTATTCCCTATCGGGATGAAAAGAGCGCACCGGACAGCACGATGGAATTGGGGCTGATCACGAGGAAAAACCATATTCTTTCTCCTGCCGGGGCGCGCTATATAGAAGAGCTGAAAAAATACCTGGGAATCGAGGAGGTACAACATGCCCATTCGGATCAATGAAGCCATGCCCGTGGTTCAAAGGCTGCGGGAGGAGCAGATTTTTGTCATTCCGGAAAGCCGGGCGGCAGCCCAGGATATCCGAACGCTGGAAATCGCCATCCTGAACATCATGCCGGATAAGCAGGAAACGGAATTGCAGCTGCTGCGTCTCCTTTCCAATTCTCCCCTGCAGGTGCGCGTCACCTTCCTGCGGCTGGATTCCCATCGGTACAAATATACCTCCGAGGAATATTTGGCGCGTTATTATCGGGCGTTTTCCGACATTCGCGATCAATGCTATGATGGGTTGATCATCACCGGCGCGCCGGTGGAAAACTTGCCCTTTGACCAGGTGGATTATTGGCGGGAGCTTTCGGATATCTTCGCGTGGAGCAATACGCACGTTACCTCCACCGTCTATATTTGCTGGGCGGCCCAGGCGGGGCTCTATTATCATTACGGCATTGAAAAGCATGCGCTGCCGCGAAAGCTGTCCGGCGTATACCGGCACCGCACCCTGTACCGTGATGAAAGCCTGACCCGTGGATTCAACGATATTTTCCACGCGCCGCATTCCCGCTATACCGGCGTCCATCGAGCGGATATCGAAAAAACGGACAGCCTGACTGTCCTGGCAGATTCAGAAGACGCGGGCGCATACCTGATCCAGGATAAAGCCAAAAACAGGATTTTTATCACCGGGCATCCCGAATACAGCCGCATGACCCTGGCAAGGGAATACTTCCGCGACGTGGGGAAAGGCCTTGATCCAGCTGTGCCCATCCGCTATTTTGAGACGGATGATCCGCTGAAGGAGCCCATCTTCCAGTGGAAAGCCCATGCGTACCTGCTGTTTTCCAACTGGCTGAATTATGCGGTGTATCAGGAAACTCCCTATGACATCAGCACAATAAACCTATAAATCCGATAGGTAAAAGCTATAATTATACATCGGTCTTTCGTATTGGACAATCAAATGCGGATTGAATTAAGATAGAAACCAATCAACGAAAGGAGGCTGGACCATGAGAAATCACGCCCTGAGATTTATTTCACTGGTTCTGAGCCGCAATCGAATGTGATGGTGCTGTGGCCAAAGAAGGTCACCGCTTGCGGTGACGAGCGAAAGCAAATGCCTGCATTTGCCGAGCGAAGCCTCGCGTCATGAAATGAGGAGAGGCCGATCCAGGTAAGGCCAAGGTCTGCAAAACCTTTATTCCCCGGTTCGATTCCGGGCAGCACCTCCAACTTATAGAAAAGAAGATCAAAGGAGATAGAACCATGTCTGATATTAAGAATTCCGCCAACTGGAGCTTTGAAACCAAGCAATTGCACATCGGCCAGGAGCAGGCTGATCCCGTTACCGATGCCCGTGCGGTGCCGATTTACGCCACCACCTCGTATGTGTTCCATAACAGCGAGCATGCTGCGGATCGCTTTGGCCTCAGGGACGCCGGCAATATTTACGGCCGCCTGACCAACCCCACCCAGGGCGTATTTGAGGCCCGCATCGCGGCCCTGGAGGGCGGCAGCGCGGCGCTGGCGGTGGCCTCCGGCGCGGCGGCCATTACCTACACCTTCCAGGCGCTTGCTAAGGCGGGTGAGCACATTGTGGCCTCCAAGACCATCTACGGCGGCACCTTCAATCTGCTGGCCCATACCCTGCCCCTGACCAGCAGCATCACCACCACCTTCGTGGATCCCGATGTGGAAGGCAGCTTTGAAAACGCCATCCAGGAGAATACCAAGGCTATTTTCATCGAGACCCTGGGCAACCCCAATTCCAACATCATCGATATTGAAGCTGTCGCCAAGATCGCCCACTCCCACGGCATCCCTCTGGTTGTAGATTCCACCTTTGCCACGCCTTACCTGGTGCGTCCTATTGAATACGGCGCGGACATCGTGGTGCATTCCGCCACCAAATTCATCGGCGGACACGGCACGGCCATCGGCGGCGTGATCGTGGAGGGCGGCAAATTCGATTGGAAGGCCAGCGGCAAGTATCCCTGGATCAGCGACCCCAACCCCAGTTATCACGGCATCTCCTTCTATGACGCCGTGGGCCCCGCCGCCTTCGCCACCTACATCCGGGCCATCCTTTTGCGGGATACCGGCTCCACCCTGTCTCCCTTCCACGCCTTCATCTTCCTGCAGGGGCTGGAAACCCTGTCCCTGCGAGTGGAGCGGCATGTGGAGAATGCCCTCAAGATCGTGGAATATCTTTCCAAGCATCCCCAGGTGGAGGCGGTGCACCATCCCGCTCTGGAGACCGAGCCCAGCCACAAGCTGTATCAAAAATACTTCCCCAACGGCGGCGGCAGCATTTTCACCTTTGAAATCAAGGGCGACAGCGATACCGCCAAGAAGTTCATCGATAACCTGGCTATCTTCTCCCTGCTGGCCAACGTGGCGGACGTGAAATCCCTGGTGATCCACCCCTTCACCACCACCCACAGCCAGCTGACTGAGGAGGAACTGCTGGATCAGGGCATCAAACCCAACACCATCCGTTTGTCCATCGGCACGGAAAATGTAAACGATCTGATCGCTGCCCTGGAGGCTGCTTTTGAGGCGGTCAAATAACAAAAATAGATTGTAATCAAGGGAGCGGAGCTGCATCTCCGCTCCCTGTATGCTTTCAGGAGGTGTACAATATTTATGAGCGAATCCACGCGAAAACCGTCTAATAAAAAGGCCGTCCGATTGAGCATCGCCATCCTGACGGGGCTGATCCTGGGCGCGCTGTTCGGCCTGGTGATGCCCGATTGGGCGCAGCCGGTGACCAGCCTGATCGCTACCATTTATCTCCATGCCTTGACCATGATGATCTATCCCCTGGTGTTCTGCTCTCTGATCGTAGGCATCAAGGGGATCGGCAGCGTGTCCGCCACCGGCAAGGTAGGCGGGCAGGCGCTTTTGTATTTCATCGGCACCACGCTGTTTGCAAGCCTGCTGGGATTGTTCCTGCCCAAGGCCCTGAACATCGGTGCTGGCGTCGCCATCGAAATGGCGGAGGCGGACGTGCAGGCGGCCCAGTTTACCAGCCTGGTGGATACGGTTCAAAACCTGATCCCCGCCAATCCCTTTGCGGCCTTCGTCAACGGCAATATGCTGCAGGTGCTGGTGTTCGCCATCATCGTGGGCATCACCTGTCTGGCGCTGGGCAAAAAAGCCGATCCCTTTGTGAAGCTGTGCGAGGCGGTGGATGAAATTTCGGTGAAGATCGTTTCCGCCGTGATGTACACCACGCCCGTGGGCGTGTTCTGCTCCCTGGCGGGTACGGTGCACGCCAACGGCTTGCAGACCATCCTGTCCCTGGCGGCGGTGCTGGGCATTTTGTACCTGGTGATGGCGCTGTATATCGTGATCGTGTACGGCGTGGTGCTGGTGAAGGGCATCGGGAAATTCAGCATCCGGAAGTTTTTCGTCACCGTCCTGCCCGCCGCCCTGAACGCCTTTGGCACCGCCTCTTCCTCCGCCACGCTGCCCATCAGCAAGCGCTGTGCCGATGAAATGGACGTGCCCAACGAGATTTCCTCCCTGGCGCTGCCCCTGGGGGCCACCATCAACATGGACGCCGTTTCCATCGTGATGTCCTTCATGATCGTGTTCTTCGCCAACGCCACCGGCACGGAGATTTCCTACGGCCTCTTGGCGGTGGTGCTGCTGAGCAACACGCTTCTGTCCATCGGCGCGCCGGGCGTGCCCAACAGCGCCATCGCCTCCTTTGCAGCTCTGGCGACAATCGCAGGACTGCCAGCGGGCATCATGGGCATGTACGTCAGCGTCAATATCCTGGTGGATGCCGGGGCCACCTGCTGCAACGTGCTGGGCGATCTGGCCAGCGCCGTGGCCATGAAGCGAACCTGCAGGCTGCCGAAAACGCATAAAAACAGTTTAACGGAAGAGGGGCAAGCGCTATGAAAATCATTCACACAGACAAGGCTCCCGCCGCCATCGGCCCGTATTCCCAGGCCATTGCGGAAGGCGGCTTCATCTACACATCCGGCCAGATCCCAATCGATCCCCATTCCGGCGTGATCGAAAGCGCCGGCATCGAAGAGCAGACGGAACAAGCCCTTCAAAATCTTCGGGCGGTGCTGGAAGCTGCGGGAAGTGATCTATCGCATGTCGTCAAAACGACGTGCTTTTTGCAGCGGATCTCCGATTTTGCCGCGTTCAACGCCGTGTATGAAAAGCATTTTCCCGGCAAGCCTGCCAGAAGCTGCATCGAGGTATCCGCCCTGCCCAAGGGCGCACTGGTGGAAATAGAGGCCGTTGCTTTTGAAAGTGAGAAGTGAAGATGAAAATCATTGTGAGCGGTGAACCCAGGGAAATTGACGCCTCGGTGACTGTGGCGCAATTGCTGGAATTGGAGCAGATAGAGATGCCTGAATCAAAATCGCCCTGTCCCACGTCCTGCCCAACATCAGCGGCATTGTCATCGTCCGCGCCATGTTTTCCATTCCATCCGCCATTTTCTTTGAAACTTTTTTGAGCTTCCTGGGCGTGGGCATGCGCATCCCCAACGCCTCCATCGGCACCCTGCTCAACGGCGGCTATAAGGTATTCCGCCTGTATCCTTATCAGATGTTCATTCCCGCCGTGATCCTGTGCGTGATCATGCTCTCCTTTAATCTGTTCGCGGACGGGCTGCGGGATGTATTCGACCCCAAGATGAAGGAGTGAGAAGATGAGCGAAGCCATTTTGCAGATCAATCATCTGTCCGTTTCCTTCGATACCTATGTGGGCACGGTGCGTGCGGTGCGGGATATCAGCTTTTCCCTGCAGCAGGGCGAAACGCTGGCGTTGGTGGGCGAATCGGGCTGCGGGAAAACGGTCACCTGCCGCAGTATCATGCGGCTGCTTGCCCGCAACGCCCATATCGATCAGGGAGAAATCCTCTTTGACGGCAGCGATCTGCTGCAAAAAAACAACCGGGATATGCGCTCCGTCCGGGGCGGTCAGATCGCCATGATCTTTCAGGATCCCATGACCAGTCTGGATCCTACCATGAAGATCGGCCGGCAGATCACCGAAGCGGTGACGCTGCATCGGCGCGTTTCCAGAAGCGCCGCAAAGCGGAGAGCCATCGAGCTGCTGGAGCTGGTTGGCATCGAGAACGCGGAAAAACGGTTCAGCCAGTATCCCCATGAATTCTCCGGCGGCCAGCGCCAACGGATCGTGATTGCCATTGCCCTGGCCGCCGACCCTCAAATTCTGATCGCGGATGAACCCACCACCGCCCTGGACGTTACCATGCAGGCGCAGATCCTGGATTTGATCAAGGATATTCAAAAGAAAACCGGCACATCGGTGATCTTTATCACCCATGATTTGGGCGTGGTTGCCAACGTGGCGGATCGGGTTGCGGTGATGTATGCCGGGCGGATCGTGGAAATTGGCACGGCGGACGAGGTGTTTTATGATCCCCGCCATCCCTATACCTGGGGCTTGCTTGCTTCCATGCCCACCCTGGCCACCGAAAAGACGGCGCTATACGCCATCCCGGGCACGCCGCCCACGCTGATCGATCCGCCCGCGGGAGACCTGTTCGCCCCCCGCAATCCTTATGCCCTGGAGGCGGATTGGCTTTCTGAGCCGCCGCTCTTCCGGGTCACGGATACACACTTTGCCGCCACCTGGCTGCTGGACGCAAGAGCCCCCAAGGTCGAGCCGCCGCCGGCCATCCGAAAGAGAAAAGAGGAATTTGACAGGCGGCTGTCGGAAAAGGGAGCGTCATTATGAGTGAAAAACCAAAGCTCATGGAGGTCAAGGGCCTGACCCATGATTATACCAACGGAAAAGGCAGGCCCGCCGTGAACCAGATCAGCTTTTTTATCCGGGAGGGTGAAACCTTTGGGCTGGTGGGCGAATCCGGCTGCGGAAAAACGACCACAGGCCGGATGCTGGTAAGGCTTTTGGATATTACCTCCGGCACCGTATTGTTTGACGGGCAGGATGTGACGCGCCTGCAGGGAAAGGAGCTTCTTTCCTTCCGACGCCAGGCGCAGATCATTTTCCAGGATCCTTACGCCTCCCTGGATCCCCGCAAAAAAGTGAAGGACATCATTGCCGAGGGGATCGATATTCATCATTTGGCCAAGAACAAAACCGACCGCGACGCCCAGGTGGCCCAGCTCATGACCTCCGTGGGCCTGCGGCCGGAACACCTGACGCGCTATCCCCATGAATTCTCCGGCGGCCAGCGTCAGCGCATCGGCATTGCCCGAGCGCTGGCCACCCGTCCCCGATTCGTGGTGTGCGATGAACCCATTTCCGCCTTGGATGTGTCCATTCAGGCGCAGGTGGTGAATTTGCTGAAAGCGGAGCAGCGCAGGCGCGCGCTGACGTATCTGTTTATCGCCCATGACCTGTCCATGGTGAAATACATCTCCGACCGCATCGCCGTCATGTATCAGGGCCGAATCGTGGAAACGGGCCCCAGCGAAAAGGTGTATAACAATCCCCTGCATCCATATACCCAAAGCCTGATTTCGGCCATCCCGCTGCCCGACCCGGAAAGCGAGAGAACCCGCCGCCGTATCCCCTATGCCGGAGGGGATACCTTCCGGCATGCCGTTCTGACGGAAGCTGAGACGGAGCACTATGTCCTGACGGAAGCCGATCCTTAAAATCCTGTTAACATAGGAATTTACTATGTAATTCTATAGGAGATACGTATTGGACGAAAATAAAAAGCCGCGATAATATATATGCGATTCTTGAAAGGAGGCAATTTGGCATGAGCAAGCGTCAGTGCATGTGTATGTGTATGTGCTGTGTGAAGCACGTTATTTGTCATGCGCATGCCGATTGATCGCCAGGTTGCCGGCGCTCCTCCAGGGCATTCGCACGAATGCCTTATTTTTTATTAAGCAAAAGGAGGGAGAACATGCTTTTATTGCGGATCGGACGGGCCGGAAGCCGATGTTGACGCGCAGGATCGGTCTCTGTTCCATTCACTGATCAATTATTTGGAGGATATAATAATGAAACGTTTGATTACCGCGCTTTTCACCCTGATCATGATCCTTTCTCTGGCTGCCGCTGCGTCTGCCGACGCCGCCAACAACACCTTCATTTACGGCATTGCCGGCGATCCCGGCAACGATATCAACACCGTGTCCACCTCCAGCCGTTATGATCTGACCACCGAGCGTGTGCTGTACAGCCCGCTGTACAACTATTACAGCGCCGACGATATCGAGTATCGCCTGGCCGAGAGCTTTGAGCTTTCCGAGGACGGCCTGGCGCTGACCGTGCACCTGCGCCAGGGCGTGGTGTGGAGCGACGGCGAGCCCTTCACCGCCGACGACGTTGTGTTCACCTATGATTTTATCATCAACACCGATTATGCCAACGGCCATGATACCTTTGTCTACGGTAATGAAAAGGTGACCGTGGAGAAGATCGACGATTATACCGTCCGGTTCACCGCTCCCCTCTATACGCCCACCCTGGTGAGCGACCTGGCCGCCGAGCACTACATCATGGCCAAGCACATCTACGAAGGCGACGAAACCCTGGACAACAACCCCAAGAATGCCACCCCCGTGGGCACCGGTCCTTACATCCTGGAGGAATACAAGCCCGGCGAGTATCTGCGCTTCAAGGCCAACGAGAATTACTTCCTGGGCGCGCCAAAGATCGAAACGCTGATCTTCCAGATCGTCACCGATAACAACACCGCCTCCCTGGCCGTCAAGACCGGCGAAATCAACGCCCTGTTCACCTCCACCACCGAGGCCGCCGATTTTGCCGACAGCGACGTATCGATCTACGCCTATCCCGAGGGCCGCGTCTCCTACACCGTGTTCAACCTGTCCTCCAGCCGCACCCACGATATCAACCTGCGCAAGGCCGTGTTCTTCGCCCTGAACCGCGATGAAATCAACCTGGGCTCCTACGGCTCCGAGGAATACTTCCTTAATGCCTATTCCTTCCTGCCGGCGGGAAACGCCTTTGGCACCGAGGATCTGGAAAAGTACGAGCAAAACATCGATTTGGCCAAGGAATACCTGGCCAAAGTGGAGGGCGACGTGCCTACCCTGCGTCTGGGTTACACCGCCAACAACGTGACCCAGGAGACCATCGGCCTGATCATGCAGCAGGAGCTGAAGGCCGTGGGCATCGATCTGGAGCTGATCGCCTTTGAGGGCAACGCCCTGACCAACCTGCTCTACGCCGAAAACGACGACGCCGACCTGTACTTGACCGGCTACATCATGGGCGATGATCCCTCCTCCTACGGCACGCTGTTCGTATCCACCGGCAGCGCCAACTTCAGTCACGTGTCCGATGAGGAGCTGGACAGCTACTTTGCCGCCGGTTCCGTGGAGCAGGATCAGGAAGCGCGCAGGGAAATCTACTATGACGCCCAGCGCCGCCTGGCCGACCTGGCCGTGCAGTTCCCCTTCGCCACCGATCAGCGCCTGCTGGTGCTGACCAACGACGTGGGCGGCGTGGAGGAAGCCCGTCTGATTCCCATCTACTTCTTCTCCAACCTGGATCAGCTGTACTTTAAGTAATAGCTTCCCGCGTGAAGCAAGGGAGCCTGCGCCGCCCGTCAGCGCGGGCCCCTTTTCGGCTTTTATGCATGGAGGGATTCCATTTTGCTGCGCTATACCATCAAACGCATATTGCAGGCCGTCCCGCTGCTGCTGGTGATCAGCGTGATCTGCTTTGGCCTGATGCAGCTGGCGCCCTTTGACGCCATCGACGCGCTGACCACGCCCGATATGGCGCTCGAGGTCAAGGAGGCCATGAAGGCCCGGGTGGGGCTGGATCAGCCCGTGCCGGTGCAGTATATCCGCTGGCTGGGCCGCATGGTGCGGGGCGATCTGGGCTATTCCATCGTGACCCACCTGTCGGTGTCGGAGGGCTTTTTTTCGCGGCTGCCCAACACCGTGCTGCTGGTGCTGCCCAGCTATCTGATCGCCTTAATGATCGCCGTTGTGCTGGGGCTGATCGCCGGCTCCAACCGCGGCGGACGGGCCGATAAGATCATCGATACCCTGTGCTCCATCGGCATGGCGACGCCCACCTTTTGGGTGGGCATGATGCTGGTGTACCTGTTCGGGTACGAATGGCGGCTGCTGCCGATCCTGGGCATGCACACCATGGGCGTGGAGAACAGCATCTCCGACCTGATCCGCCATATGATATTGCCGGTGACCGTGCTGACGCTGGGCAATTTGCCCTCCACCATCCGCTTTGTGCGCTCCTCGGCCATCAGCCAGTACAGCGAGGATTACGTGACCGTGCAGAAGGCCTTCGGCGCCAGCCGGGCGCAGATCCTGTTCCGCCATGTGGTCAAAAACGTGCTGCTGCCGGTGATTACGCTGGTGGGCATGTCGCTGCCCACGCTGGTGACCGGCGCGTTTGTGACCGAATCCATTTTCAGCTGGCCAGGGGTGGGCACCTATTTTTTGACCGCCATCCAGGCCTTTGATTATCCCGTGGTCATGACGGTGATGTTTTTCTCCTCCGTGATGGTGATCCTGGGCAACCTGCTGGCCGATCTGGCCTACGCGCTGGTGGATCCGCGGATCAAATCGATGGAGGGATAGCTTATGGGCATGATGACCAAACGCCGGCGGCAGCAGCTGCGCGCCGAGCTGAAATACAACAAGGGCATTTTTGTGGCCCTGACCTTTTTGATCCTGATCGCGCTGGTGTCGATCTTCGCCTTCCTGTCGCCCTATGATCCCGACGCTATCGATATGCTGCATCGTCTGGAGGGTCCCTCCTCCGCCCACTGGTTCGGCACCGACGATCTGGGGCGGGATTATTTGACGCGCATCCTGTACGGCGGGCGCATATCGCTGCTGGTGGGGGTGATCTCCATGCTGATCTCCACCGCCATCGGCGTCACGGTGGGCACGGTGGCCGGGTACTTTGGCGGCTGGATCGATAACCTGCTGATGCGGCTGGTGGATATTCTTTCCTCCATCCCCTGGATGGTGCTGGTCACGGTGGTCAGCATCTTCCTGCGCCCCGGGCTGCAGGCCATCATCCTGGTGATCGGCCTGTTCACCTGGATGAGCGTGGCCCGCCTGGTGCGGGCCGAAACGCTGAGCGTCAAGGAGCGGGAATACGTGCTCTATGCCAAGGCCATGGATCAGCGGCCTTCTTTCATCATCCTGCGGCATGTGATCCCTTCGGTGCTGCCCACCATCATCATCGCCGCCACCGGCGATATCGCCAGCGCCATCATGATTGAGTCCTCTCTGAGCTTCCTGGGCCTGGGCGTACAGCAGCCCATGTCCTCCTGGGGCAGTATGCTCAACCGCGCCCAGAACATGCTGGGCCGCGCGCCCTACATGGCCATCGTGCCGGGCGTGATGATCATATTGACGGTGTTTTCCTTTAACAAGCTGGGCGATCTGATCCGCGTATTCGTGGAGCCCAAGGCCATCGAACGATAGGAGGAAGCGCATGAGTAAGCCCATATTGGAAGTCAAGGCGCTGCGCACCTCCTTTCACACCCGCGGGAAAACGGTGCAGGCGGTGCGCGGCATCGACCTGACCGTGCGCGAGGGCGAGATCCTGGGCATCGTAGGCGAAAGCGGCAGCGGCAAAAGCGTATCCATGAAGTCGGTGATCCGCCTGGTGCCGCCCTCGGCCGCCGTGACCGCCGATTCCATCCTGCTGGACGGCGTCGAGCTGACCGCCCTCACAGAAAAGCAGATGCGCTCTGTGCGCGGCGGCAGTGTATCCATGATCTTTCAGGATCCCATGACCTCGCTGGACCCCTTAAAGCGCGTTGGCGCGCATATCGGCGAGGTGCTGCGCCGCCACCTGAATATGAGACGCGCCGAAGCCCGACAGGAGGCCGTCTCCCTGCTGCGCAAGGTGGGCGTTCCCTCTCCCGAAACCCGGGTGGATCAGTATCCCCATGAGTTTTCGGGCGGCATGCGCCAGCGCGTGCTGATCGCTATGGCCCTGGCCTGCCATCCCAAGCTGCTGATCGCCGACGAGCCCACCACCGCCCTGGACGTGACCATCCAGGCGCAGATCCTGGATCTGATCCGCGATCTGCAGCGGCAGGATAAAATGTCGGTGATCCTGATCACCCACGATCTGGGGGTTGTGGCGCAGCTGTGCCACCGCATCGCCGTGATGTACGGTGGGCTGATCCTGGAGGAAGGAACCACCGAGGAGATCTTTGAGTCCCCGGCCCATCCCTACACCCAGGCGCTGCTGCGCTCCATCCCCTCCATCGACGAGACCGGGAGCCAGCGCCTGCAGCCCATCGAGGGGCACGCGCCCTCGCTGATCGTGCCGCCGCCAGGCTGCCCCTTTGCCCCGCGCTGCCCCCGTGCCACGGCGGCATGCGTTGAGGGAATTCCTGCGCTGGAGCGACTGTCCGACACCCATAGTACCCGCTGCCCATTCCATCGAAAGGAGGAAACGCCGTGAGCACGCTGATCGAGATTCGTCACTTGTCCAAGGATTTTACCGCCCGTGGACGCTTTGGCCGGGTCGACGCTGTCCGCGCGGTGAACGACGTATCTTTTGCCGTGGAAAAAGGCAAAACCTTCGGTCTGGTGGGCGAAAGCGGCTGCGGCAAGACCACCCTGGGCCGCACCGTGACCCGCTTGTATGAGCCCACCGAGGGCGAGATACTGTTCGAGGGCGTGGATATCGCCAGGCTGAGTGGCAAGCCGCTGTCTCCCTACAAACGCAGGATGCAGACCATTTTTCAAGACCCCTATTCCTCCCTGAACCCCTATATGAACGTGGAGGACCTGATCGGCGAGCCGCTGGATCTGGCCGAAAGGCTGTCCCGGGATCAGCGCCGGGAGCGCATCCTGGATATGCTGCGCAAAGTGGGCATGGAAAAGGACGATCTGGAAAAATACCCCCATGAATTTTCCGGCGGCCAGCGCCAGCGCATCGGCATTGCCCGGGCCTTGGTGACCCGCCCGGATTTTGTGCTGTGCGATGAGCCCATCTCCGCCCTGGATGTATCCATCCAGGCCCAGGTGGTGAACCTGCTGGAAGATCTGCAGCAGGAGATGGGGCTGACCTATATCTTTGTGGCTCACGATCTTTCCATGGTACGCCATATCTCCCAACGCATCGCGGTGATGTATCTGGGCCATATCGTGGAGATCTCGCCGGCGGACGAATTGTACCGGCAGCCGCTGCACCCCTATACCCAGGCGCTGCTGTCTGCCATCCCGATCCCCAATCCCCGCATCGCGCGGGAGCAGCGGCGCATCCATCTGGCTGGCGATCCGCCCAATCCCTCCGCAGGCATCTCCGGCTGTCCGTTCGCAAGCCGCTGTCCGCACTGTACGGATGCCTGCCGCGCGGTCCGCCCCACCTTGCGGGAAATCACACCGGGCCATCAGGTGGCTTGTTTCCGCGTCGCTCCGGCATAATATCCATTGCATTGTTCTTGAAAAGCCCTGTCTTTTTCACCGCAGGAAAGGAAGGAAAACCGTGTCAGCACGTGAGATCATTGCCGCTTATATCGTTAAGCAGGATGCCGTATACCGCCAAATTGCGTTGGATATCCATGCCAAACCCGAAGTGAGCAATTATGAGTTTTTCGCCTGCGAGCGTTTATCCAATCAGCTGAAAGACGAAGGTTTTTCCGTGCAGGTGGACGTAGCCGGGCATCGTACCGGTTTTTCCGCCGTTTACAAGGGGAAAAAGCCGGGCCCGGTATTGGTGTTTCTGGCGGAATACGATGCGTTGGCCGGGCTGGGCCATGGCTGCGGTCACAATCTGTTTGGCGCTACCTCCGCCCTGGCCGCCGCTGCCTTGAAGCAGGTCATTGATGACGAAGGCGGCGAGGTGCGGGTCTATGGAACGCCCGGCGAGGAGGGCGGCGAAAATGGCAGCGCAAAAGGCAGCTTTGTGCGGGAAGGTTTTCTGAAGGATGTGGACGCCGCTTTGTGCGTGCATCCCGGGGATAAACATGTGGCTTCCGGCCCATCCCTGTCCTGTGCGCCGGTGGATATTGAATTCTGGGGAAAACCGGCCCATGCCGCCGGTGCGCCGGAAAAGGGAATCAATGCCCTGGATGCGCTGATCCTCACCTTTAACGGCATCAACGCGCTGCGCCAGCATGTCACGCCCGACGTGCGCATCCACGGCATCATCACCCATGGGGGCGACGCGCCAAACATCGTGCCGGAATACGCGGCAGCCAAATTCTATTTTCGCGCAGCCACCGCGCCGGGATTGGAAAATGTATATCAGCGTATTGTAAAAATCGTAGAAGGAGCCGCGGCGATGACCGGCGCGAAAGGCCGCCTGCAACCTTATCAGAACCGCGTGGAAAACATGGTGCCCACGCCTTCCTTTGATGCCGTTTATGGAAAAGAGCTTGCGCTGCTGGGTTATTCGCTGCAATCCCCGGATGTGAAAAGCGGCGTTGGCTCCAGCGACGTAGGCAATATATCCCAGGTGGTTCCTACCATTCAGCCATCCATCTGTATTACCGAATGCCCTACCCCCTGGCATACCGTGGAGGCTAGGGAAGCCGCCCGTTCTGAAAAAGGATTGGCGTCTATCTCGCTGGGCGCAAAAGCGTTAGCGCTGACAGCCCTTGATCTGATTCAGGATGCGGCTTTGCTTGCCCATATCAAGCAGGAACATCGGGAGAACGTCCAGGCTCAAGCTTGATGTTTATAAAGTACAAAAGACACTTATGAACTTTCCATATACTTCGTCATAAATAAACAACGAAGAAGATATAAAGCGGCAAACCTGCAAATAGATTTCAAGAGGGAAAAACAGAAAAAATTCGTAACATAAAGCTGAAAAAAACGAACAGCAAACAACCCTGCAGCAAGATACTTTTTGCAGCAGGAAATAGCACAACCCACCATCGCAGTCAAGAGTAACCGGCTTCGCCGCGCCTGCGGCGCTCTTGACAGCGCTGGAGGATTGCGCTCAGCAGCAATCAAGGAAGGCTTCGCCTCCCTCTGCTCCAGGGAGCGTCTTTTCAGCTTGGAGAGATGGATGCCGATACCATATCTATATGGCTCGGCACCTAAATGGAGTTCCAGCTGTTCGGGTATTCCGAACAACTGAAATGTGTATGCAGGTCTGCGAACCGGAGGAGGAAAGCTGGGAGCGCAACCCCGCGCCGGAGCAGCTTTTTTCCCAGATCGCAGAGAATAAAAAGGATTTGTGCATCCTGCTGCCGAAGGAAAAGGCGATGTTCACCCTGAACCGGGATGAACTTTGCATGGCGGTGTATCAGCCGTCGGATCGGTTGCTTCGGCTGCTGGATCGACTGGCAACGGCGGCGGGGCTGTTCCTGTGGCAGCCGCCCCGGAAAGATCAATCCACCGCTGCAACGTGATATTGCGTTTACAAGGGGGCGTCCAGAATGAAACGAATGTTTCTTTTTCTTCTGGCAATTCTGCTCTTTGGCGTCTGCGCCGCTTATGCCGAGGGCTATGTGCAGATCGACCAGGAAACGGTGAAGGAAATGATGGCCCGGGGCAATATGGTACGCTACCTGGCGGAGATCCAGGCCGACGCGCCGGAGCAGATCAAAGGGTTTAGTATTAGCAGCTATCATTTTTACGCGGAACGCTCCAACAATACGCAATACGTATTTGTTCGCACGGAAATACCAGGCAAAATAAGCGTTTAGACAAAAAGAAAGGATGAGATCAATGAACGAAAGGTTGCAAAAAGTCACAGAGAAAATGAAACGCGGAAAACCTGTTGTCGGTGTGTTCGTTCTCCTGGCTGACGCTTCGGTCAGCGAAATCGTGGGCTATTCCGGCTGTGATTTTGTGTGGATCGATTCTGAGCACGGCATGATGGACCGGCGGGAAATCTATCATCATGTATTGGCGGCGCAGTCAGCAGGCGCATGTGCCTTTGTGCGGGTGCCGGGGGTGGAGTATTATCAGATCAAAAACATTTTGGACATGGGTCCGGACGGCATCATCTTTCCCTTTGTAAATACTCCGGAGATTGCCCGACAGGCGGTGGAAGCCTGCACCTATCCCGCCGACGGCGGAAAACGTGGTATCGGGCCGCTCCGCGCTATCAAATATGGCCTCGACAATGAAGCAGAATACCTGAAAATTGCCAAGGATGAAGTATGGAAGATTTTCCAGATTGAAAGCATGGAGGCCGTGGATAATCTGGAGGAGATTGCGAAAGTACCCGGCTATCACTCTTTGTTTGTTGGCCCAGCGGATTTGGGCATGTCCATGACCATCGTCGATCCGAAAGACAAGCCCGCCCTGATCGCGGATGTACAGAGGCGAGCTGCTAAAGCAGCGGCGGAGAACGGAAAATACTGCGGCTCCTGCGCCGGACCGACAAAGAAATCTTGCGCTGAACTCCTGGAGCGCGGCGTCCAATGGATGACCATCGCGCAGGATGCCCGCATAATCAGTGGCTTTCTTGCGGATGCGATCCAAAAAATCAATGACTCTTCCGCAAATCGATGATTATTAAAGGAGCCCTGACTGAACCATAAAAAAACAGCTTTCGAGCCGATTTTAAGGATCGAAACGAAAGCCGCTTGAAATTCGCAATGGTACGAACGATGGTACTAAACGCCCCAAAATAGGCGAAAACCCTTGAAAAATCAAGGGTTTTCGATGGTGGAGCATAGGAGATTCGAACTCCTGACCCCAACACTGCCAGTGTTGTGCGCTACCAACTGCGCTAATGCCCCATCGGCGAAAATTATAATACCACAAATTTTGCTTTTTGTAAAGGGGTAAAATGAAAAAATTTGTGCGGACGGATTTTCGGAATTTACGTCGGAATTGCGTGGACGGATTCCCGGAGAAGGCCCGGCAGGGCCTATGCGGAAAAAACTATCAATGATCAGAATTGACCGCGCACATTCCGGCGCGAATTCCGCGGGGGAAGGGGAGGAGAAACGACGGCGGGGATTTCAGCGTAAAGGCACGTCCATAAAACCGCCGGGACGCTGTACGGCGACCCGGCGGAAGGTTGGTTGGGATTTCCCTGAAAATACGGAAATTGGGAGGCGGCGGAAAGCGCCTTTGCGGAGGATGAAAGCGGGGAAAGCCTTATTTTTCACGGGAAAGGGGACGGGTATAGGTGAAGAACAGGGTGGAAAGCGGCGGCATGACGATGCCGCACGACCATTTGAAATTGGCCATGGGTTTGCGGTGGGCGCGGAGCGAACGGGGATTGCCCTTGCCGCTGCCGCCGAATTCCTTGCTGTCGGTGTTCAGGATCTCCCGAAGATAGCCGAAGGAAGGCAAGCCGATGACGTAATCCTCATAATAGGCCGGGGTGAAATTGGTAACGCATACGATCCCGTTGCCCTCTTTGTCCCAGCGGACGAAGGAGGTAATGCTGCGGTCGCTGTCGTTGGGGTTGAGCCAGGTAAAGCCCTCCCAGCTGTCGTCCTTTTGCCATAGGGCCGGGGTATTCTGGTAAAAATCGTTCATGGCCTGCACGCAGCGCTTGAGGTCGGGATGGCGCTCATAGGCCAGCAGCATCCAGTCCAGCTGGGTGTCGTCCCGCCATTCGATGAACTGGCCAAACTCGGTGCCCATGAAGTTGAGCTTTTTTCCGGGATGGCTCAGCTGATAGCCCAGCAGCGCCCGGAGACCGGCAAATTTGCGCCACAGATCGCCGGGCTGCTTGTCCAGCATGCTGTGCTTGCCGTGCACCACTTCGTCGTGGGAGAAGGGCAGGATGTAGTTTTCGCTGAAGGCGTACATCAGCGAGAAGGTGAGCTTGTTGTGCTGGTATCTGCGGTAGATGGGATCGTTGGCGATATAGGACAGCATGTCGTTCATCCAGCCCATATTCCATTTGAAGCTGAATCCCAGCCCGCCCTTCTGGGTGGAATGGGTCACCAGGGGATAGGCGGTGGATTCCTCGGCGATCATCAGCACGCCGGGGAAGCGGCTGGCGGCGGCCTGGTTCAATCGGCGCAGAAACTCGGCGCCCTCCAGGTTCTCCCGACCGCCGTGCACGTTGGGCAGCCATTGGCCGGGCTCCCGGCCGAAATCAAGATACAGGATGGCGCTCACGGCGTCGCAGCGGATACCGTCGGCATGGTAGTATTCCAGCCAGTAGCAAGCGCTGGATACCAGGAAGCTGCATACCTCGCCCCGGGCGTAATCAAACTGGACGGTGCCCCATTGCGGCATATCGCTGCGCCGGGGATCGGCGTGTTCGTAGCAGTTTTCGCCGTCAAAGCGCATCAGGCCCTCGGCGTTGCGCGGAAAGTGGGCGGGCACCCAGTCCAGGATCACGCCGATGCCGGCCTGGTGCAGCCTGTCGATCAGCCCCATCAGCTGCTGCGCCGTGCCGTAGCGGGCGGTGGGCGCGAAGAATCCGGTTACCTGGTAGCCCCAGCTGGCGTCCAGCGGATGCTCCATCACGGGCAGAAATTCCACATGGGTATAATGCATGTCCAGCAGGTAGGGGATCAGCTCGTCCGCCGTTTCCGTATAGGTGTAAAAGCCGCCGTCCTCATGGCGCTTCCAGCTGCCCAGATGCATTTCATAAATATTGACCGCGGTGTGCACCCAGTCGGTGCGGGCGCGGCGCTCCAGCCAGGCGGCGTCGTTCCATTCGTAATCCGAAAGGTTGCAGAGCTTGCTGGCCGTGCCGGGCCGCAGCTCGGCGGAAAAGGCGCAGGGATCGGCCCGCAGGCGCCAGGCGCCGTCTGCGCAGCGGACGGCGTATTTGTACAGCGGGCTTTCGGCAAACAGGCTGGCGGGCAGCGTGAGCTCCCACGTGCCGTCAAACTGCTTTTTCATGGGGTAGGCTTCATAATGCCAGTGGCAAAAATCCCCCGTTACGCATACCTGCAGGGCGTGAGGCGCCCAAACGGTGAATTTCCAGTCCTTGCCCTTGGGCGTCAGCTTGTGCGCGCCAAGCCAGCGGTAGGCGTCGTTTGAAAAACCCTGATGAAAAGCCTCCCGGGCGGCGGAATCGGGAGCGGTATACAGCATGGGACAGGCCCTCCTTTGATCCATTGAAGCTTGTTTCCACTTAAAATGATATTTTTATTATACCAGAATCCGGAAAATTTTCAACCATTCCCATCGGGTTGAATAATAAAGTTGCCTATGGTAGAATCACGGCATGAAGAACGCAAGCGGAAGCCTGATGCTGCTATTGACGGCGCTGATCTGGGGCACGGCGTTTGTGGCGCAGCGTTTTGGTATGAATTTTGTGGGCCCCATTACCTTCCAGGCCGTGCGCACGCTGCTGGGTTTTGCGGCGCTGCTGCCCGTGGTGCTGCTGCGCCGCAAAAAACAGGGCGCGGCCTTTCGCATGCCCTCGCTGAAAGCTGGACTGATCTGCGGCTTGCTGCTCACGGGGGCCAGCACGCTGCAGCAGATCGGCCTGACCACTGTGCCCGCGGGCAAGGCCGGCTTCATTACGGCGCTGTATGTGGTGCTGGTGCCGGTGCTGGGCATTTTTGCGGGCAGGCACACCAATCGGCGTACGTGGGTCGGCGTGGCGCTTTCGGTGGCGGGGCTGTACCTGCTGTCCTCCATCGGCAGCCTGTCGGTGGCCTCCGGCGAGGTGCTCATCATGATCTGCGCTGTGCTGTATTCCCTGCAGATCCTGGCTGTGGATCGCTTCGCGCCGGAATGCGACGGCGCGGCGCTGAGCTGCGCCCAATTTCTGGTGGCAGGGCTGGTGCCGCTGCCCATTGCGCTTTTTACCGAGCATCCCCAATGGCAGCAGCTGTGGGACGCCAGGCTGGCCATCTTTTACACCGGTGTTTTTTCCTGCGGCATCGCCTATACCCTGCAGATCATTGGCCAGCGGCGCACGCCGCCCGCGCTGGCGTCGCTGATCATGAGCCTGGAATCGGTATTCTCGCTGATCTTCGGCGTGCTCCTGCTTCATGAATCCATGACCGGTCGGGAGCTGGCCGGCTGCGCGCTGATGCTTACGGCGGTGGTGCTGTCCCAATTGTCCGAGCGGGGAAAGGACTGAAAAAATGGCCGCCGCTCTGGCGTTCGTGCGCCTTGCAACAAATGTTTTGATCCCCTTCACAAATGCGAACATATGTGCTATAATTGCCGCTGTAAATCGCACTTCGGAGGAGAAACATGCACGATTCTATCATTATAAAAGGCGCGCGGGAGCATAACCTGAAAAACGTGGACGTCACGCTGCCGCGGGACAAGCTGATCGTGTTCACCGGGCTCAGCGGCTCGGGCAAGAGCAGCCTGGCCTTTGATACCATATATGCCGAGGGTCAGCGCCGTTACGTGGAAAGCATGTCCTCCTACGCCCGGCAGTTTTTGGGCCAGATGGACAAGCCTGACGCCGACCTGATCGAGGGCCTGAGCCCGGCCATCTCCATCGACCAGAAGACCACCGCCCGGAACCCGCGCTCCACCGTGGGCACGGTGACCGAGATCCATGATTATTTGCGCCTGATGTACGCCCGCATCGGCATTCCGCACTGCCCCAACTGCGGCCGGGAGATCCGCCAGCAAAGCCTGGACGAGATCGTGGAGGCCGTTCTTTCTATGCCCGAGGGCAGCCGCATCCAGCTGCTGGCGCCCATTGTTCGCGCCCGCAAGGGCGAGCATGTGAAGCTGATGGAGCAGGCCTTGAAGGATGGCTTCATGCGCGTGCGCATCGATGGCGAAATGTATCCCCTGGACGAGACGCCCAAGCTGGACAAGCAGAAAAAGCATACCATTGAAATTGTGGTGGACCGCCTGGTGGTACGCGCCGATATCCGCCAGCGGCTCACCGACAGCCTGGAGACCGCCATGAAGCAGTCGGGCGGCCTGGTGACCGTGCAGGATGTGACGACGAACGATGAAACCCAGTTCAGCCAGAATTACGCCTGTCCGGACTGCGGCGTGAACATCGAGGAGCTGGCGCCGCGCATGTTCTCCTTCAACAACCCTTACGGCGCCTGTCCCGAGTGCGCCGGGCTGGGGGAAATCATGAAAATCAGCCCCGATCTTTGCATCCCCGACCGGGATAAAACGCTGAACCAGGGCGCCGTGAGCGCCATGGGCTGGAACAGCGGCGAGGGCGGCAGCTTTGCCCATTCTGTTTTTGAGGGACTTTCAAAGCATTACGGCTTTTCCATGGACGTGCCGGTGCGCGATCTGCCCCGGGAGGCCATGGATGTGATCCTGTACGGCACGGGCGGTACGAAGATCGACGTGGCTTATGAGAGCGTCAACGGCCACGGCACCTATAAAACGGCGTTTGAGGGCGTGATCAACGCGCTGGAGCGCCGCTACCGGGAGACCAGCAGCGAGGGGATGAAGGCTGCCTATGAGGAGTATATGAGCCATGAGCCCTGCCCCCATTGCCAGGGCAAGCGGCTGAAAAAGGAAGCGCTGGCCGTCACCGTGGGCAATCGCAATATTGCCCAGGTCAGCGATCTGAACATCCGCAAGGCCCGGGATTTCTTTGAGGGGCTTGCGCTGGGCCCCACCCAGGCCATGATCGCCGCGCCTATATTAAAGGAAGTAAACGCCAGACTGGGCTTTTTGTGCGACGTGGGCCTGGATTACCTGACGCTGTCCCGCGCCGCGGCCACGCTCAGCGGCGGCGAGGCCCAGCGCATCCGCCTGGCCACCCAGATCGGCAGCGGGCTGGTGGGCGTATTGTACATACTGGACGAGCCCAGCATCGGCTTGCACCAGCGGGATAACGCCCGTCTGCTGGCCACGCTTAAAAACCTGCGCGATCTGGGCAATACGCTGATCGTGGTGGAGCATGACGAGGAAACGCTGCGCAACGCCGATTATGTGGTGGACATCGGCCCGGGAGCAGGCGAGCATGGCGGCGAGATCGTGGCCTGCGGCTCGGTGGAGGACGTGATGAAAGCGCCCCGCTCCGTCACGGGCGATTATCTTTCGGGCCGCAAGGCCATCGCCATCCCGGGCAAGCGCCGGGAGCCCCGGGGCTGGCTCACCGTGAAAGGCGCGCGGGAGCACAACCTGAAGGATATCGACGTGCCCTTCCCGCTGGGCGTGCTGTGCTGCGTCAGCGGCGTATCGGGCAGTGGAAAAAGCAGCCTGGTGAACAGCATTGTGCATAAAACGCTGGCCCGCGATTTGAACCGCGCCCGGACGAAGCCCGGCGATTGCGACGGCATCGAGGGTATCGGGCAGCTGGATAAGATCATCTGCATCGACCAGAGCCCCATCGGTCGCACGCCCCGCAGCAATCCGGCCACCTATACCGGGCTGTTTGACCTGATCCGCAAGGTATTTGCCCAGAGCCCGGAGGCGAAGGTGCGCGGTTATAAGGAAAACCGTTTCAGCTTCAACGTGAAGGGCGGGCGGTGCGAAGCCTGCAGCGGCGACGGCCTGCTCAAGATCGAAATGCACTTCATGCCCGATCTGTACGTACCCTGCGAGGTCTGCGGCGGCAAACGGTATAACCATGAAACCTTGCAGGTCAAATTCCGGGGCTATTCCATCGCCGACGTGCTGGATATGACGGTGGAGGAAGCCATGCGGGTATTTGAAAACCATCAGCTGATCATGAACAAGCTGCAAACGCTCTATGACGTGGGTCTGGGGTATATGCGCCTGGGCCAGAGCAGCACCACGCTTTCCGGCGGCGAGGCCCAGCGCGTCAAGCTGGCCACCGAGCTCAGCCGCCGGGCCACCGGTAAAACCATGATCCTGCTGGACGAGCCCACCACCGGCCTGCACGTGGACGATGTGAGCCGCCTGGTGCGGGTATTGCAGCAGCTGGTGGACGCCGGCAACAGCGTGCTGGTGATTGAGCACAACCTGGATGTGCTCAAGACCGCCGATTACCTGATCGATCTGGGCCCCGAGGGCGGCGATAAGGGCGGCCAGGTGGTGGCTGCGGGCACGCCCGAGCAGGTGGCCGCCGTAAAAAAGAGCTATACGGGCCAGTATTTGAAGCTGTCGGGAGTCGTGCCGGAAAAGTAAGCGCAAAGCGCTTTCCTTGACTTTCGGTTTTTTATCTTCTATAATAAAAAAGCCGTTTGAGCGATCAAACGGCAGACAGGGAGAAGATTACGCGGGGCTGTGCCTGCTGGACTACCAAGGAAAGCAGGTGATGTGCATGAGCGCATATGAAATCATTATGATTTGCATTGCTTCCATGACACTCTTGCTGAAACTGATCGAATTTATCTTCGATTCGATTCGTAAATAAGCAAACGAAAAGCCACCGCGCAACGTCACTGCACGGTGGCTTTGTGAAATAATCGCTGGCAGGCGATTGTCTCGCGGAGTCCACTCAAACTCCCTGTCTTTATTATACGCAAATCAATCGCTTTGTCAAGCAAGGAGAAAGCCTATGGATACAAGCTTTGGAGAATATGGCCGCGTTGTTCACGGCGTTCCGACGGAGGAATTGATGGCTGCGGTGCAGCGCTTTTCTTTGCCCGATTCCGGCATGGTCTATTCTCCTCGGGAGGACGATCTGCACGCCGTACTCTCCTTTACGCCCTGGGGCGCGCGGCTGTTTGCCGATATGCCCTATCAGCTGGGGTATTGCGCGGGCAGCAATCAGTCCGCCGATACGCTGGTGCGCCACGGCGGCAGCGCTTTTATCTGCGGACAGAGCGATTTTGCGCTGGCGGTCCGCCATCGCTGGGAGCAATCGACAAAGCGTTTTGTCATCCCGGCGCAGACGTTGGTGGAAATCTACGGCGATACGCTGCGCTCCGCGCCGTTGGGTGAAGGCTTTCGCGTGCTGGCGCTGCTGCCCTACGCCACCAATACCGAATGGCGGGGCGAGGATGGGATCATCGCCCGCAATACCTGGCAGGAGCGGCGCATATGAGCTATGATATTGTTGTGATCGGCGCGGGCCATGCCGGATGCGAGGCCGCGCTGGCCGCCGCCCGTATGGGGCTGGAAACGCTACTTTTCACCCTGAACCTTGACGCCATCGCGCTGATGGCCTGCAATCCGGCCATTGGCGGCACGGGCAAGGGGCATCTGGTGCGCGAGGTGGACGCCCTGGGGGGCGAAATGGGACGGGCCATAGACGATACCACGCTGCAGAGCCGCATGCTGAACATGAGCAAGGGCCCGGCGGTGCATTCGCTCCGCGCGCAGGCCGATAAGCGCATGTATCAGAAACGCATGAAACGCGCGCTGTTCAGCCAGGAGCGCCTCACCGTGCGCCAGGGCGAAGTGACGCGGATCGAAACGGCAAACGGCACGGTCGCTGGGGTGGTGACGGCCACGGGCGACCGGATCCCCTGCCGGGCGGCGGTGGTGTGCACGGGCGTATACCTGCACGGGCGCATTTACATCGGCGAGGCCCAGTGGGCGGGCGGCCCGCAGGGGCTGCTGCCTGCCAATGGGCTCACCGCGAGCCTGCTGGACCTGGGATTTTCCATTCGCAGGTTCAAGACCGGCACGCCTGCCCGCATCGACGCCCGCAGTATTGATTTTGACAGGCTGGAGCCTCAGCACGGCGATGAACCGCCCGTGCCGTTTTCCTTCCTGACAGACCATGCCATTGAAAACCGCATGGACTGCTATCTGACATACACCAATCCCCAAACGCACCGGATCATCCTGGATAACCTGGACAGGGCGCCCATGTTCAACGGCGCCATCACCAGCGCCGGCCCCAGGTACTGTCCCAGCATTGAAAGCAAGATCGTGCGCTTTGCCGATAAGGAGCGGCATCAGCTGTTCCTGGAGCCCGAGGGGCTGAACGATGAGGAATGGTACGTGCAGGGGATGTCCAGCAGCCTGCCCGAGGACGTGCAGTGGGCCATGTACCGCACGGTGCCGGGGCTGGAGCATTGCATCCTGACCCGCCTGGCTTACGCTATTGAGTACGACTGCATTGACAGCCTGGCGCTGAACCAGGGGCTGGGCGCTTTGCAGGTGCCCGGACTGTACCTGGCGGGTCAGGTCAACGGCACATCGGGCTATGAGGAGGCTGCCGCCCAGGGCATCCTGGCGGGCATCAACGCGGCCCTGTACGTGCGGGGAAAGGAGCCCTTTATCCTGACGCGGGATCAGGCGTATATCGGCGTGCTGGTGGATGATCTGACCACCAAGGGCACCGACGAGCCCTACCGCATGATGACCAGCCGCGCGGAGCACAGGCTGTATCTGCGCCAGGATAACGCAGACCTGCGGCTTACCGCCCGGGCCTATGCCATCGGGCTGGCCTCGGACGAGCGCATGCGCCGCATGGAAACCAAGGCGCGGGAGACCCGGGAGCTCATGGACTGGCTGAAGGCGCAGAAAAAGGACGCGCTGCTGCGGCATCCCGAGAATACCATCGATCCGCTGCTGCCCGATCCCAACGCCTATACGCCCGGCGCGCGGCAGCAGGCCGAGATCCAGATCAAGTATGAGGGCTACCTGCAAAAGGAGGAGACCGCCATCCGCCAGGCCCGGGTCATGGAGGAGAGGCTGCTGCCTGAAGACGCTCCTTATATGGAAATCACCGGTCTGCGCATGGAGGCTCGGCAAAAGCTTGCCGCCCAGCGTCCGCGCTCCATCGGCCAGGCCAGCCGCATTCCCGGCGTGTCGCCTGCCGACGTGGCCGTTTTGATGGTATGGCTGAAGAAAAACGAAGGGTGATATACTGGTAAACAGGCATTTGATGGGGAGGGGAACGTTAAGGAGCGCCGCCCCTTAGGAACCCTGCCAGGGTGGGGAGGCTCTTATCGCCATCCCGCTGCAAAATCACTGTTATCGGACATACATCTTTTATCAGAGCTCAATATTAGAAGAAACCGCAGCAGGTATTCCCGACGATCGGGCGATGAATCTGCTGCGGTTTTCTTTTGTTATGACGGGCTGTATCAGCCGTTTACCTCTCCCGCCACCACGAAAGAGTTGCGCATGAACTCGGCGTAGAGCGTAAACTCGGCCTCCCGCTCCTCGGGGTAGGTGATGGTGAGCGAATGGAAAAGGCTGTCTCCGCTGTAGATGATCACATACATGCCGGTATCCTGGGCGGTGAGCATGTTCACCTCGGGCAGGTCGTTGATGATCAGGCCGTCGTTCTCCTCGCCCAGCAGCTGGCGGGCGTACTCCTCGCGGTTGAGATCAAGCGCGTCCTCAACGCGGTAGCGCACGCCCGAGATAAAGCTGCCGTCCTCGGCATAGTACGAAAAATCATAAGCGTCGTCGTCGTTGACGGCGTAAAGATCGGGCAGGCTCACCGAAAAATCATCGGCTTCCAGCATCGTCATGCCGCCAAAGGCATAATAATCCCCGGTCTCGCAGGAGACGAGCGCGTAGCCGTCCCCATCGCGGCGGACGCATATCGTGGCGTCGCACAGCCAGGTAATGGATTCGTCGGGGGCAAAGTGGGGCAGGCTGTCGCCGCCCTCCTCGGCGTATACGTCGCACTCCAGCACGTAGCAGCCGCCATCCTCCACGCAGCTGTATACCAGCGCGCCCACATAGGTGTTATCGTCATACTCCAGGGGCAGCGCTTCCCGCGCCGCGCTGTCCAGCCAGGCGCGCATGGTGGACAGCTCAGCCTCGCTCAGGGCGCTCTCCCGCAGCTCCCGGGTGGGAGCGGCCAGGGCGCTCATGGGCAGCAGCAGGCACAGCAGCAGGCAGATCAGCTTTTTCATTTGTTTTCTCCCTTTTCGTTCAGGTATTGGGCGATGGCCAGCGCGGCGGTATTGCCCTGGCCCACGGCCCGGGCGGCCTGATAGGGCGCGCCGGTGATATCGCCCGCGGCGAATACGCCCTCCACGCTGGTGCGCATCTTTTCGTCCACCTTGACGGCCTCGCCGTTCATTTCCAGCTTGGGCAGCAGCGTGGTCAGAGCTACGGCGGGGCGCAGGATGAACACGCAGTCATAGGCTTTTTCGCTTTCGCCGGCGGTGAGCACAACCCCTTCGCCCTCGGCGCGGATGGCTGTGGGTTTGCCGGGGATCACCGTTACGCCTTCGGGGGCGTCGTGCGGCTTTTCCATATAATAGTCCACCGGGCAGATGGATTTGAGGAAGTCCACATCCTCTTTAAAGGAAGCGTCCTGGCAAACCACGGCCACCGGGCGGCCCTTGTACAGCATGCCGTCGCAGGTGGCGCAATAGCTGACGCCCTGGCCCACCAGCGCGTCCTCGCCCGCGATGCGCGCCACGCGGCCGATGCCGATGGCCAGCAGCACGGCGTCGCACTTGATCATGTCCTCGCCCGCCAGCACGGTAAAGCCCCGGCGGGTCTTCTGGATCAGCCGGGCCAGACCGGTTTTGAATTGTACGCCGGCCTTTTCAGCCTGCTGGGTAAAATTCTTTTGCATTTCACTGCCCGCCATTTCGGGCAGTCCGGGATAATTGTCCACGCGTTTGGCCTTCTCCAGGGCGCTTGCCCCCGAACGCAGAATGGTGACGTCGGCGCCGCGCAGCCGCAGCGTCAGGGCGGCCGAGCAGCCCGCCGGGCCGCCTCCAATGATCAATACATGCGCCATTCGATTCTGCTCCTTTCATTTGTTACATATTTATTATACCACACTTTATATTTTTGCAATATATGGGCGATGTAAATATTTTATGAACGGGCGCGCGGGAAAACCGGAGGCCGAAGCGCGCCCGGAAAATCCTTACAAAAATATTTTTCAGAAATATTTCTTTCCCCTATTGACAATTCTCTTAGGAGGTGCTATTCTTATCACAGTTGTTAGCACTCAACACGATCGAGTGCTAACAAACAAAACGGAGGTGAGCGCAATGGATGTGGATGACCGCAAGCTGCGGATATTGCAGGCCATTGTGGAGGATTACATCCTGAGCAATACCCCCGTGGGAAGCCGGACGCTGAGCAAAACCTGCGGATTGGGCGTATCCAGCGCCACCATCCGCAACGAAATGGCCGACTTGACCGATATGGGCTATCTGGTACAGCCCCATGTATCGGCGGGCCGCGTGCCCAGCGCCAAGGCCTATCGCCTGTACGTAACGCAGCTGCGTCCCCGGGGCATGACCGAGCAGGAGCTGGACAGCGCCCGCCGGGCATTCAGCAGCCGGGTGCGCGATATCGAAAGCGTGGGCAGCCAGGGCGCGGCCGCCATCAGCGACCTGACCCATTACACAGCCCTGGTGCTTACCCCGCGGCAGAGCGATTTGAAGGTGCGCTCGCTGCACCTGATCCCCGTGGGCGGCGGCCGGGCGCTGCTGGTGATCGTCACCGACAGCGGCGTGATCCGGGATACCAGCATTCGCGTGTCCAGCCGCCTGGACGCTTCGGCGCTCTACACCATCGGCCAGATGCTCACCCAGCGTATGCAGGGCCTGACGCTCAGGCAGATGCGCGAGATGCTCTACGGCTACGCGGCCAGCGGGGATGCCGACGCCCGGGTGTTGGGCGGCATTGCAGATCTGGCGGCCCAGGTGGAAAAGCAGACCGAGACCGACCGGATCACCGTGGGCGGCTCCCACAACATCCTGTACTATCCCGAGTATGCCGATGTCAGCGCGGCCCGCGCCTTCATGAACGCCCTGGAGGACAGGGACAGCCTGATGGGCCTGCTGCGGCCCCAGGAGGGCGGCGTTACCGTGCGCATCGGTCCCGAGACCGGCATAGAAGCCTTCCGGGAATGCTCGGTGATCACGGCTCCCTACCGGGTGGGCCGGGGCCATACCGGGGCCATCGCCATCGTGGGCCCCACGCGGATGCCCTACGCCCGGATGATGGATATGATGGGCATGTTCAGCCAGGAGCTGACAGCCGCCCTGTCCATAAAGGATTAAAGGAGAATGGATTATGAGCAAGAAGAAACCGATCCCGCCTGAGGAGATGCCGCAAGGCGCCGAAGCGCCCCTGGAGGATGGGGCTGTGGACGCGCAGGAGGCCGCTCCCGAGGATATCGAAGCCCTCAAGGCCGAATTGGAAGCCGCAAAGAAGCAGAGCGAGGAATACCTGAACATGGCCCAGCGCGTGCAGGCGGACTTTGAAAACTTCCGCCGCCGCAATAACGCCGCCCGGGCCGACAGCTTTGAGGAAGGCGCAAGGGCTTTCATCACCACCATCCTGCCGGTGATGGATAACTTTGAGCGGGCCCTGGCCGTTGAAAGCCAGGACGAGGCGCTCAAGGAAGGCGTGAGCATGGTGTATCGCCAGCTCGGCGACGCGCTGGAAAAGCGCGGCGTCACGCCCATCGACCGGCTGGGCGAAAAGTTTGACCCGAACCTTGAAAACGCAGTGATGCAGGGCACCGCGGAGGAGGGCGAGCCCGGTACGGTTTGCGCCGTGCTGCAGAAGGGCTACAAGCTGGGCGATTTTGTGCTCCGGCACGCCATGGTGAAGGTCGTTTCAGACTGATTCACAGTGCGCAGCGCACAATGAAAATTGTGCATTGTGAATTTATATATAATGATAGCAACAATCCAAATTGAGCAGATAAGAAAAATGGAGGAAAAGATTATGTCTAAGATCATCGGTATTGACCTGGGTACTACCAATAGCTGCGTGGCCGTCATGGAAGGCGGCGAACCCGTTGTCATCGCCAACAGCGAAGGCGCGCGCACCACGCCCTCTGTTGTGGCCTTCACCAAGGACGGCGAACGCCTGGTGGGCCAGATCGCCAAGCGTCAGGCCATCACCAACCCCGACCGCACCATCTCGTCCATCAAGCGCCAGATGGGCACCAACTACCATGTGACCATCGACGGTAAAAACTACAATCCCCAGGAGATCAGCGCCATGGTGCTGCAGAAGCTCAAGGCTGACGCCGAAAGCTATCTGGGCGAAACCGTGACCCAGGCCGTCATCACCGTGCCCGCGTACTTCTCCGACAGCCAGCGCCAGGCCACCAAGGATGCCGGCCGCATCGCCGGC
>JAFUDW010000140.1 GCA_017464225.1 Clostridia bacterium
ATCGGCCAGCGCCACGGAAAACCAGCCGATGGAGCGCAGCCAGAAGCTTTGGGAAAGCCCGGTTTCAGGATCGGCCCAGAAAGCCGTTTTACTCGCGTCATACCCATGATAATACAGGCCGGTTTTCCTATCCCGCATCCTATCGCGTACGATGCGGAGCTGGCTGATAATATCGGAATAATCGCCCTTCCCCAGCGTTTTCTGATACAACGCTTCAAAAGGCTGCGCCATATATATCCCATCCAGCCAAACCTGATTGGGATAGATCAGCTTATGCCAGAAATTGCCCTCATACGTACGGGGCTGCCGCTGCAGCTGCTGATGCAGGTACTCGGCGGCTTTTTTATATTTCTCCTTTCCCGAAGCGCGATAAAGCGGGAAAAGCACACGGCCTTCGTTGATATCATCCAGGCTGTGCTTATCCGGCTGAAAGGTGCGAATGGAACCATCCTCCGCTACAAAGAAATCCGCTACCCGTTCGGAAAAATCGGCGTACAGCTCGTTACCGGTGATCTCAGTCAAGGATAAAAGAGCTGTAAGCATGCATCCGTCAATGTAATTCCAATCGGAGGGTTTTCCCTGGCGCACGCGCTCAATATTCCAGGCCGTCTTTTCAGGCGTGGATTGCTCGATCAGACTCGCCACATAGCGGTCAATCGCTTCGTACATGCGCTCACCTCCGGTTCTGTCTGGCGTCATTCAGCATACGCTTCGCCATCCTTTTAAACGCAAGGAACAGCATATCCCAGCCCATGCAGAAAACGCCGAATAATATGGGGCCCACGCCCAGGGGAAGAGTATCCTTTGCGCCTGTGAGGGCGATCAGCGCGCGATTGATCGCGCTATAGGTGCTGACCACGCAAAACAGGATCAGAAAACCATACAGGATATTGAGCGGCAGGGTGATGAACTTACGCTGGGGAAACATCATCCACCGATCGTTTGCGCCGGGTGTTTTGGCAATAAAGCGAAACACATTGTTTGTAATCAGATCTGTTACAAAACCAAGCGCAAGGCCTAGGATCAAAAGCTGATCCAGCTGATCTTTTACATAAATTCCCAGTCCCCAGAAAAAGAAGAAACAAACCATGCCGCCGAACCAGGCTTTGATCAGGATGACTTTTACGGCGTCCGACAGGCGAATCCTGGAACCGGAACGATATTTGCGAAGCTCGGCTTCGCTGACCTTGGGCGAATTGGACGTATCCGCAGTCACCAAATCGTCGATGGCTTTCAGATTAAGCTTATAATAATCGGAGGTCGATTTTCTTTCTTCCCGCTCTCCAGACACCTTACGTTTTGCCATACCTTATTTCAGCGATCAGGCATCCTCGCCGCTGATATCGATGGCGCCCATATCCTTGTTTCCCGCAACCTCCACGGAGGTATTGATCCTGCGGAGCATCTTTGAATATACGGGCAGCAGAACCACCAGCGCAGCGCCAAGGATCAGAATCACCTGATGCACTTTCAGCATGGACGCCGCCTTGGAGATATAGCTGTTTGTGCCGGTCGGATCAATGGGGTTGATCTCGCGGGTGATGGCGTTATTGATGCTTACGCCATAGCGGATATCACAGTAAATGATGATCCCAAGCATCAGGAACAGGAGCACCAGCATGGGGATATTCACCTTTTTGCGATGCGGGAACGCGTTCAGGAAGCACACCAGAGACAGCATCGAAAACAGCATGGTGGCAAAGCCGCAAAGGCCCATGCCCGCGCCCTGGATCTTGGCGGTGGTGTTGGAAATCTGCGTCAAATTCAGGGAATAATACAGAAATCCGATCACCAGCACGATCAAGGCGATGTTCTGCGGCTTGCGCTTGAGCGCCACAATGCGCTTGCGCGCAAATTCCTTAGCTCCGGAAGGCTGCTTTGCCATGATCAATGATCCCCCTTCCTGATGGCGTTGGTGGTATCCTTATCGAAGAAATGCATGCGATTAAAGGAAACCATCACAGTATCGCCGTTTTTATAATTTGTCCAGCCGCGAAGCTTGGCGGAGATCCTGTTGCCTCCGCCCATATGGCCGTGCACCAGCGTGTTCATGCCCAGGTTTTCATTGGAGAATACCTTGACAGGCAGCGTTCCGCCCTCGGCAATGTCTTCGGGACGCACGCCCAGCTTGATCTCTTTGCCGTTATAAGCGCTCAGGGTATCCTGATCGGCAGGCGTCAGCTCCACCTCAAAGCCCTTGCCGCGAAGCTTTCCTTCCTGGAAAACCGCATCAAACAGGTTCATGGGCGGCAAACCGATGAAGCTGGCCACAAAGATGTTATTGGGCCTGTCGTAAAGCTCCAACGGCGTACCCACCTGCTGCACATGACCCATGGACATACAGACAATCCTGTCGGCCAGCGTCAGCGCTTCGGTCTGATCGTGGGTCACGTAGAGCATGGTGGCAGCCAAGCGCTTATGCAGCAGCAGTATCTCCCGGCGTGTGGCGCCGCGCAGCTTGGCGTCCAGGTTGGACAGCGGTTCGTCAAACAGAAAGACCTTCGGATTGCGCACGATGGAGCGGCCCATGGCCACGCGCTGGCGCTGACCGCCGGACAGCTGGGAAGGTTTTTTATTCAGCTGGCTGGTCAGGCCCAGGATCTCCGCAGCGGCAAGCACCTTTTTATGGATCACATTGGGATCTTCCTTGCGCATGGTCAGGGAAAACGCCATATTCTCATAGATGGTCATGTGTCCATACAGGGCGTAATTCTGAAAGACCATGGCCATATCGCGATCCTTGGGAGGCGTCTGGGTGATATCCTTTCCGTCCAGCAACAACGTACCCCGGGAGATATCTTCCAGACCGGCCACCATACGAAGCGTGGTGGATTTTCCGCAGCCCGAAGGGCCCACCAAAACGATGAGCTCGCCATCCTTCACATCCAAATTAAAATCGAATACCGCCTGTACGTTATTATCGTAAATCTTATCGATATGCTGCAAATTCAACTGTGCCATATCATGCAGCCTCCTTTGCGTTCCCCGCTTCCAGGGACTTTATATGCGCTTCCAGCATGCCGCACTTGCGCCAGTTGATCACGGCGGCGGCGATCAGACAAGCAGCGCTGCCCAGCAGATAAATAAGAACGCGAATAAACTGACCGGTCTGCATCACAACGGTTTCATTCCCGCTGATTTTAACAGTGGCGGAATGAGCCTGCATCGGCAGAATGAATATGCGGACGATCTGCAGAACGCCAATCACCAGCAGCAGCGTGGAATAGTTTTTCTGATAGCTTTTTACACCTTCCGATGCCAGGAATGACATCAGCATAAACAGCAGGTTATATACGATGGAGCCGCCCACCAGAATTTGGTAATACCAAGAGCCCACATCGGATTTATATATTGAAACGAAATACAGAACATTGAGCAGAATGGCCAGATAGCACAGCCGGGAGGAGCTTGTATTTTTTACAAAGCGCATCCTGTCCAGCCTGATCTCACGATCTTCCATGGTCTGTGTCATACTGCCGCCCCCTTTCCCTGACGCACAAGAGCTTGTTCTTCCTTCATGAGCTTGCGTTTCCAGAATACGTTTGCGATCAAAAGCGCTATGCCGATGAGCAGCAGGCCAAAGATCACATAATGGATATCGAACCAGAAAGTGGATTCGGTATAAAGGCTTTTCTTTTTGGCGGCATTGGCAGCCAATTCTTCAAAATTGATCTGCAGGAACTGCGCCTTAAAGGCTTCGATCTGTCCGTGCGCCCATACCGAAAACGCTATGCCGCCCGCCGATACAAGGCCAACAGCCGCATAATTGCCGATATAATACCTCCTGCGGGTGTGGGTGTTGGTGATGAACAGCAGCACACACAGCAGCAGCATGGCGATGGAAGCATGCAGGAAATTACGGTTGAAGCCCTGCATGTCATAATAGATCCGGGAGCCGGTCACCGTTGTGTTTTCCAGCTTGGCCGGATTGCGGATGGTATTGTAAAGCGCGTCGTAGAGGTCTGTCATAATGCCCAGAGAATACAGAAATACCAGGGCGCTGACAATAAGCAATCCTATGCAAAGGATCTTCTGCAATGCCACCTGTTTTTTATACATGCCTGACCGACCTCCTGTGTTTCCATAGCGACGATAGGGCGGTTTGCCCGGGGATTCCCCCGGGCAAACCGCAGGGATGAAAATTACTCGGTGATTTCAGCGTAGTAATCAAGCAGGGCTTCCCAAGCGCCTTCCTTGATATCCAGATACTGAGCGCCCATCATGTTGTCGGCAACATACTCGGCGGCTTCCTCAGCATCGCCCATGCCCTCGGCGGTGAAGCCGGACACGATGATGTCAACGAATACGTTCTCCTGGCCCTTGCCGGACTGGAACTTGCTGTTCAGCTCGGTATAGGTGCCCAGCTCCTGGTTCTCGTTCTTGGTGGTGGGCAGCACGGTGGGAACAGAGGTGTACCACTGGTTCTCAGCGATGGCCAGCTCGGGATGCTTGATGGTGCCCAGGCCGATGGCGGTGGAAATCTTGCCGGCGCCTTCGCGGCCCACTTCCTGCGTGCACTGATACTCGAAGGCCTGGCTCTTCATGAAGCTCAGGGTGGAGCCCAGGAAGTAACGGGCAAAGTTGGTATAGTTGCCGCTGGCCTTTTCCCACAGCTCGGCATAGGTCGCCTCGGAAATCTCGG
>JAFUDW010000141.1 GCA_017464225.1 Clostridia bacterium
CCAGACCGTACTCGTAGCACTGCTCCTTGAGGTATTGATGGAAGGCATCCATGTTGGCGGCGCTGTTGTCGTTGATGGCAGCCTCGATCAGGCTCTGCAGCTGGTCATCCGCCACATGGCCCACGGTCTTGCCGTACACCTGGTCGCGGGCGTCCAGGGTCAGCTTCCACACGTTGGTCAGCAGGTTGGAGGAGCCGCCTTCGTCCAGCATGATGTCCCACTCGCCGGAGTTCTTTTCATCGTACTTGTAGGTGCCGAACAGAGCGTTGTCGTAGCCGATCAGCTCCACGTTGATGCCGAAGTCCATCAGAGCGGCCTGGATGGTGGTCACGATGCGGGTGTTGTCGTCGGCCACGTTGTACAGCAGGCGATAGGTCTTGCCCTCGGCAACGCCGGCTTCTTCAAACAGGGCCTGGGCTTTGTCGTAATCGTACTCGTAGTATTCCTCGTCGTTCCAGCTTTCCACGAAGTCGGGATACTTGTTGTTGCCCACGGTCTTGGCGTGATAGCCGATGCCGTCAAAGGCGAAAGCGATGATGTCTTCCACATCCACGGCGTAGGCAATGGCCTGGCGCTCGGCGGCGGAGGGGATGGAGTCGTAGTTGAAGATCAGGTACTTGGTGGTGTTGTCGGGGATCTGGGTCACGTTGAAGCCTTCAACGCCCATGAAGTCGGAGATATAGGAGCCGTCGATGGCGGCGGAGATGTCGATTTCCTTGGTCTTGAGGGCGTTGACCAGCTGCACGGGGTCGGGGATGATCTTGAAGACGATTTCATCCACGTTGTGCTTGGAGGTGCTGACCAGCAGTTCGTCCTTCTGCCAGTAGTTCTCGTTGCGCTTGTAGGTGATGGTGGAGCCGGTCTTGTAATCAACCACCTGATAGGGGCTGGTGGTGATGGGATCGGTGGCCATCTTGTCGGCGGAGGCTTCATAGGCGGCCTGGGTCACGATGGGGCATTCCATCAGCAGGCTCTCCAGATCGCCGGCAGCCAGGGCGGTGAAGTGGAAACGGGCCACGTAATCGCTGAGCACCTCCACGCTGTCCACGGAGGCCAGCTTGGGCAGGTTGCCGTCGGCCTTGGCGGTTTCAAAGCAGAACTTGATATCGCTGGCGGTCAGGGGGTTGCCCGCCTGGTCCACGATGTAGTCATAGAGCTCCACGTCGTAGGTCAGGTCGTCCACGGGGGTCAGTTCCTTCATCAGGCAGCCGACGAAATTGTCGCCGTCTTTGACCATCAGCATTTCATAGGTGGTGAACAGGATACCGATGCGGCCCAGGCCCATGCCCTGGAAGGGACCGATGTTGCCGGGGTCGCCCGCCAGACCAACAGTCACGGAAGCGCCCTGTTCGGCGGAAGCGAAGCTCGCCATGGAGAGGACCATGATCAGAGCCAGTACCAGAGACAAGAACTTTTTCATTTGGATTTCCTCCTTAAAATAGATTCTGTGCTGTATAGCCAAGCACCCATTCCTCGGTGCGTAAGCTCGGTAGATGTGACGTTTCCCTTGATTCCGCTTTGATTATAATGGTTTTATTTTTGCCAATCAAACCGTTTTTCGACGTTATTGTTGCACAAATTGGGATAATTATTTCCGCATCATGGCCGCCGCTTCCCGCACCAGCAGCTCGGCCGCGCCGGGCATGAAGGGCGAATTGACGGCCTCGTACATGCAGCGGTCGTAAGCGCTCTGATCGGCCATGTATTTGGCGCCGCCGTTGATCATGGTGGCCGCCAGGGTGACGGGATAGGGGCTGGCCGCCTGGAGCTGCTTTAGGGTGGGATAAGTCAATTCGGGCTTGACGCCCAGGATGGCCAATTCGCCCAGGGCGAGCAGCTCAACGGTCTGCTCCTTTTCCCCGTCCGGCTCCCACGCGCAGGCATGCGCCGGGCGCAGCTCCCGCAGGTTGCGGTTCATCTTTTTTGCCGGAGCGTGGAAGGAACGCTGCCTGACGGTCACATCGCCCGTCAGCGCTTTTCCGCCGCCCGCCAGCGCCGCCTGGGCCTCGTCCGCCAGGGTGCGGCCCAGCTCCTCGGCGACGGTCACGCCCTGCTCCCGCAGGTCGATCTCACTGTAGCCGCCCTGGGTGTCCGGGGCATAGCCCTTGGCCCGCCGGACGGGGGCCTGGTCGCCCGCCGCGCCGATCATAAACATCACCGAAGCACCGGGATAGCGCTTTTCCAGCTCCGAGCAGGCGATGCCCGCCAGATCGCCGGACACGCATTTGCCATCCTTTGCGCCGGTGCCGTCCAGAATGGAGGACTGCACGTTGGCGTGAATCAGCAGCGCCCTGGTTTTTCCCGCCTGCTTCACTTCCAGCACCGTCAGCGTTTGATCGCTGGGGCCCTCTCCCCCGCAGCCGATCCACCAGCCCTCGGGCAATTCGATATCCCGGCTGGCGATGACGGCGCTTTGGCCCTGGTACAGCGTCAGCTCGCTCTCCGCCGCCTCCTGCCGGGCCTGCCATACGGCGGCGCGAACGGCGTCGGACAGCGTGCGGCGCAGCAACGTGCGCTTATCCCGCTCTACCTCGGTTTTCAGGGCGAAGTCCGGCAGGATATGGGGCGCGGAGAAGGTATGCGTGGCCGCCACCCATACCCGGCTTTCCTCGATGCCCAGCAGGATGGCCGTTTCCTTCTTGATGCGGGCGCACTCCTCGTCGGAAAGCGAGGTCATTTCAATGGACACCAGGGCAAAGGGGCTTTTTTCATCGATGAAGAACACCCGCACGTGCAGGGGATGCGCCTGGGTAACGAAACCCTCCGTGGGAAAGAAATCAGCGGGAAATTCCATTTCGCAGCGTCCGATACCGATTTTCATATCCGCCGCCTCCTATGATCATGTTTGATTCGGCATTCATTTTATCATTTCTGACAGCCTTATTATAGCGGCAATGATTGGCAGCGATCAACCCGTTTTTCGCGGGTATTATTGCAAAAAACGAAACAATGGCAGGCGCGGACGGCGTCCGCCATTGTATTCGGAAAAGCGCGGCAGTTATGCTGTTCCTGAGCTGAAAACGGAGGCCCTTATCGTATCCCCCGCATCAAACATTTTCGCATAAAATACGGAAAATGCAGAATCATTCTTAGGTACCTTGACAATCGTATGAAAATGGTTACAATATATATGGTTACGAAAGGATGATCGCGCAATGTATGAAAGTGAAATGTCCCGGGAGGAGCGGCTGAGCATGCTGCTGCGGATCTGCGGGCGCAGACTGTACCATTCTTCCTGTGCGGGGCGCACCCAAAGCCGCGTGCTGCAGCTGCTGGACGCGGGCGATATCAGCCAGAAGGACCTGCAGGATCGCCTGCAGATCCAGCCGGGATCGGTGAGCGAATTGATCACCAAGCTGGAGTTTAAGGGCCTGCTGATCCGCCGCCGCAATGAAAGCGACCGGCGCAAGGTGCTGCTTTCGCTCACCGAGGAAGGCCGTCAGGCCGCCCGGGCGGCCCGGGAGCGCGGCGATACCGCCGTGCGCTTTGACAGCCTGGCCTGGGAGGAGCAGGGCGAGCTGATCCGCCTGCTGGAAAAGCTGATCGAAGGCTGGAGGGAGGAAGGGCTTCCGGAAAGCGAACTGACGCTGCCGAGCCGCAAAACGCCATGAAATTTATATGGAGATATGTGCGCCCCTATAAGCTGTTCATCCTGGGCGTCATGTTCATCAAGCTGCTGGGCACAGTGCTGGAGCTGATGATCCCCTACGTGATGGAGCACCTGCTGGATAACGTGGTGCCCGCGGCCCAAACCTTCCGGCCCGTGCTGGCCTGGGGCCTGGCCATGATGGCGCTCACGGCGGCGGTGCGCATGCTGAACGTTACGGCCAACCGCCTGAGTGTGCGCGTATCCCGGGACAGCATCCTGCTGATGCGCCGCGATCTGTTCCATACCGGGCTCAATCTTTCGGGACGTCAGATGGATCAGGTGGGGCTGCCCTCGCTGATCTCGCGCATGACGTCGGATACCTATAACGTGCAGAACTTTGTGCGCATGATCCAGACCATGGGCATCCGCGCGCCCATCATGCTGCTGGGTGGCATCGCCATCACGCTTACCATGGATCGCGGTCTCGCGCTGATCCTGTGCATCATGGCGCCCGTGATGATCGCTCTGGTGGTGTACGTATCCATGAAGGGCATCCCGCTGTACGATCAGGTGCAGCGCAGCATGGATACCATTGTGCGCGTGATGCGCGAAAACATCACCGGCATCCGGGTGATCAAGGCGCTCAGCAAGGAGCCCTATGAAATGCGCCGCTATGCCGCGGCCAATAACGATACCGCCCGCAAGGATATCAAGGCCGGCGTTATCATGGCGCTGCCCGGCCCGCTGGTGACGCTGTTTTTGAATGTGGGGCTCACGCTGGTGGTGTTCATCGGCGCGCGCCGGGTCAACAGCGGCGTCACCCAGCCCGGTGTGATACTGGCCTTCCTTACCTATTTTAATATGATCCTCATGGGCGTCATGGGCCTGAACCGCATGTTCATGATGCTGTCAAAGGCCAACGCCTCGGCCAACCGCATCGCCGCCGTGGTGGATACGCCCGAGGAGCTGACGCCTATAGACGAAAGCCAGGCCGCAAAGGCCCCGGGCGAGGGCGAACTGATCTTTGATCATGTGAGCTTCCGCTATCAGGATGAGGCAGGCGCCGAGCCCGATGAGGATGGCAGCCGCTTTGCCGGCACCGGGCGGCAGATGTGCCTGGAGGATATCAGCTTTACCGTCAAAAAGGGCGGTTCGCTGGGCATCATCGGCGCCACGGGCAGCGGAAAAACCAGCATCATCAACCTGCTCATGCGCTTTTACGATCCCCAGCAGGGTCACGTGTTTGTGGACGGGCGGGACGTGCGCACCTACGGCAAGGATGAATTGCACCGCAAGTTCGGCGTGGTGTTCCAGAACGACGTGATCTTTGCCGATACCATCCGAGAAAACGTCGCCTTTGGCCGGGATGTGGACGACGTCATGCTGCGCCAGGCGGCGGCCGACGCCATGGCCCGGGGCTTTGTGGAGGAGTACGAGGACGCCTATGACCATAAGGCCGTGATCCACGGGGCCAATTTTTCCGGCGGCCAGAAACAGCGGCTGCTGATCGCCCGCGCCCTGGCGGCGAAGCCCGAAATACTGATCCTGGACGACAGCTCTTCGGCCCTGGACTATCGCACCGACGCGGCGCTCCGCCGCGCCATCCGAGAGCACCATGGCGACGCCACCACGGTGGTGATCGCGCAGCGCGTCTCCTCCATCATGGCCTTGGACGATATCATCGTGCTGCACGAGGGCCGGGTGATCGGCCACGGCACCCATGAGGAGCTGCTGCGCGACTGCCCCACCTACCGGGATATCCATAAAACGCAGATGGGGGAGGTGGCGTAAATGGCAAAGCGCGATACCGTGATGCGTAAGCCCAAGGACACAAAGGGAACGCTGCGCCGGATGCTGGTCTTCCTGGGCCCCTATAAGCTGGTGATATTGCTCATCGCCGTGCTCTGCGTGGTCAGCAATCTGCTTTCGCTGTGGGGCCCCAACCTGGCGGGCTCGGCCATCAACGAAGCCGCCGCGGGCAAGGGCAAGGTGAACTTTGAGCGCGTTTCCTATTACGCCCTGCGCATGCTGATATGCTATTTGGCCTCCTCGCTGCTTACCATCCTGATCAACGTGGTGATGGTGAACACCAGCAAGCGCGTGGCCCGGCAGATGCGCCAGAGCGTGTTTGACAAGCTGATGCGCCTGCCCGTGGGCTACTTTGATCGGCACCAGGCGGGCGATATCATCAGCCGCGTTTCCTACGATATTGACGTGATCTCCACCTGCATGGCCACGGACGTGGTATCCATCCTCACCAGCTTGGTCACCGTGGTGGGCTCGCTGGCGATGATGCTCATGATATCGCTGCGGCTGTCGGCGGTGGCGCTGGTGGCCGTGCCTGTGGCCGTGGCGTACACCGCCTGGATGCGCAAGCGCACCCAGCCCCGCTACGCCCGGCGCTCCAAGAGCTACGGCGAAATGAACGGCTTTGTGGAGGAAATGCTTTCCGGCCAGAAAACCATTCTGGCCTACGCCTATGAGGACAGCGTGGAGGGCAAGTTTGCCGCCATCAACGGCAATACCGCCGACGCCTATTACGACGCCGAGCATTACGGCGTTTCCATCGGCCCCACCATGGGCTCCATCAATAACCTGACGCTGAGCCTGATCGTGCTGCTGGGCGCCGTCCTGTATATGAACGGCGCCATCAGCCTGGGCTCCATTTCCTCCTTTGTGCTCTACTCCCGCAAGTTCGCCGGGCCCATCAACGCCATCGCCGAGATCATCAACGAATTGTTCTCCGCCCTGGCGGCTGCCGAGCGCGTGTTTGGCCTGCTGGATGAGGAGGAGGAGCTTACCGACAGGGAAAACGCCAAAACGCTGTCCGACGTTCGCGGGCATGTGGAGCTCAGCCGCGTGGCCTTTGGCTACGACGCGGCCAAGACCATCATCCATGATCTGTCCATGGAGGCCGAGCCCGGCAAGCTGGTGGCCATCGTGGGCCCCACCGGCGCGGGCAAGACCACCATCATCAACCTGCTCATGCGCTTTTACGATGTGGACAGCGGCGAGATCCGCCTGGACGGCACCGATATCCGGGACGCCACCCGCAAGAGCGTGCGCGGGGCCTACGCCATGGTATTGCAGGATACCTGGGTCTTTGGCGGCACCATTTTTGAAAACATCGCCTACGGCAAGGAAAACGCCACCATGGACGAGGTGGTGGCCGCGGCCAAGGCGGCGCACATTCATTCCTTCATCATGCGGCTGCCCCAGGGCTACCAGACCGTGATCAGCGAGGACGGCGGCAACATATCAAAGGGCCAGAAGCAGCTGCTCACCATCGCCCGGGCCATGCTGTACGACGCCCGCATGCTGATCCTGGACGAAGCCACCAGCAACGTGGATACCTCCACCGAGCGCGAGATCCAGCGCGCCATGCGCCAGCTGATGCGGGGAAAGACCTGCTTTGTCATCGCCCATCGCCTTTCCACCATCCAGAACGCGGACCTGATCCTGGTGCTCAATCACGGCGATGTGGTGGAGCAGGGCACCCATCAAACGCTGATGGAGAAGAAGGGCTTCTATTATCAGCTCTACGCGGCGCAGTTTGAATGATCCATCCCGCACCCGCCCGGAACGGCGGATGCTGCTAAAACGCAAAAGGAGAGGGGCATATCTATGGAAAACCGTTATGTGATCAATTGGGAAAAATACGCCGACGCGGCGCGGCGGGCCGCTGCCGAGGGCGCCGTGCTGCTGCGCAACGAGGGCGGCGCGCTGCCCTTCCGGGAAAATGCGAGGATATCGGTCTTCGGCCGCATCCAGTTCCATTATTATAAGAGCGGAACGGGCTCCGGCGGGCTGGTCAACACCCGCTATACCGTGGGCATCCTGGACGCCCTGAAGGAAGAAAAATCCCTGCGCGTCAACGAAGCGCTGGAGGCTGTTTACCGGGACTGGCTGCGGGAGCACCCTCACGACCCGGGAAAGGGCTGGGGCGGCGAGCCCTGGAGCCAGGAGGAAATGCCGCTGAGCGACGATACGGTGCAGGCCGCCGCCCGCGAGAGCGACGCCGCTCTGGTGATCATCGGCCGCACGGCGGGCGAGGATCAGGACGCCGCCAACGAGCCGGGCAGCTATCTGCTCACCGAAACGGAGCGGGATATGCTGCGGAAGGTGCGCTCGGCCTTTGACCGGATGACGGTGGTGCTCAACGTGGGCGGCATCATGGATATGCGCTGGGTGGAGGAGTACCGGCCCGACGCGGTGATGTACGTTTGGCAGGGCGGCATGGAGGGCGGTCACGCCGTGGCCGATCTGCTGACCGGCAGGGTTACCCCCTGCGGCAAGCTCACCGATACCATCGCCCGCGATATCAGCGATTATCCCTCCACGGGAAATTTCGGCGGCGCCGTTGAAAACGTCTATCAGGAAGACGTGTATGTGGGCTACCGCTGGTTTGAAACCTTCGCGCCCGAAAAGGTGCTCTATCCCTTCGGGTTCGGCCTGTCCTACACCGCTTTTTCGCTTTCCTGCCGGGATATGGCCGTAAAGGACGGAAGGATTTGCCTGACGGTGCGGGTGACCAATACCGGCCGCGCGGCGGGCAAGGAGGTGGCGCAGGTGTACGCCTGTCCGCCCCAGGGAAAGCTGGGCAAGCCCCGGAGGAGCCTGATCGCCTTTGCCAAAACGGCCCTGCTGGCCCCCGGACAGACGGAGGAGCTCGCCTTTGATATCCCCTGCGAAAAGCTGGCCTCCTATGACGACAGCGGCGCGGCCGGGCATAAATCCTGCTACGTGCTGGAGGCGGGCGATTACGGCGTTTATGTGGGCACAGACGCGCGTTCGGCCGAGCGCGCGGGCGGCTTTGCCGTGCCGGAGACCCGGGCGGTTCAAACGCTCCGGGAAGCGCTGAGCCCTGTGGCTGCCTTCGACCGCGTCAGGCCCGTCCCCGGGGAAGGGGATCGGCTGATCCCTGGCTTTGAGGCGGCGCCCACCCGGACCTATGATCTGGATCGGAGGATCCGGGACGAGGCGCCCGGGGAGATCGCTTATACCGGCGATCGCGGCATCCAGCTGGCTGACGTACTGGACGGCAGGCAGCCCATGGACGCCTTCCTGGCCCAGCTCACCAACGACGACCTGTGCTGCATGGTGCGGGGCGAGGGCATGTGCTCCCCCAAGGTGACGCCGGGCACGGCAGCGGCCTTCGGCGGGGTGACCGAGCGGCTGAAAGCCTTCGGGATCCCCTGCGGATGCTGCTCCGACGGCCCTTCCGGCATCCGGATGGACTGCGGCACCTACGCTTTCAGCCTGCCCAACGGCACCTGCCTGGCCTGCACCTTTAACGAGGCGCTCAACGAGGAGCTGTTCAGCTTCCTGGGCGCGGAGCTGCGGAAAAACCGCGTGGATACCATTCTGGGCCCGGGCATCAATATTCACAGAAATCCCCTGAACGGGCGCAATTTTGAGTATTTTTCCGAAGACCCGCTGGTGACCGGCAAGATCGCCGCGGCCCAGCTTCGGGGGATGCACAGCTACGGCGTCACCGGCACCATCAAGCATTTTGCCGCCAACAACCAGGAATTCCACCGGCGGGAGATCAATTCCGTGGCGTCGGAGCGCGCGCTCCGGGAAATCTACCTGAAGGGCTTCGAGATCGCCGTCAGGGAAGCGGGCGCGTACTCAGTCATGACCACCTACGGGGCCTTAAACGGCATATGGACGGCGGGAAATTACGATCTGGATACCGGTATCCTGCGAAACGAATGGGGCTTTGAGGGCGTTGTGATGAGCGACTGGTGGGCGGCCATGAACGACGAGGGGCAAAAGCCCTCGCTGCAGAACACCGCCGCCATGGTGCGCGCGCAGAACGACCTGTACATGGTGGTTTCAAACGCCCAGGAGAACAGCGCGCGGGATAATCTGCGGGAGCGCCTGGCCGAAGGCGCGCTGACCCGGGGCCAGCTGCAGCGCAGCGCCCGGAACATCCTGCGCGTGCTGATGCGCTCGCCCGCCATGGCGCGGATGCTGAATCGCCTGAGCCCCGAGGAGCTGGCTGCGGCGGAGCAGCTGGACGCCGACGATCAGGTGAACTTTGACCTCAAGTACCTGCCCATCCGGGAGGAGCTGACGCTGGACGCCGAGGGGCTGGATACCGAAAAGGGCGCTTCGCATGTGTACGGCATCCAGATCGAGACGCCCGGCTTCTATGACCTGCACATGCGGCTGCATGTGGAAGCCGCCCCGCTGGCCCAGGTGCCCGTCACCGTGTTTGCCAACGGCAAAAACATGGGCACGCTGAGCTTTACCGGCGAGAATCGCCAGTCCCGGGATATTACCGTGGATCTGAGCGTTTTTGCGGGCGCCTATAACTTTGTCAGGCTCTATTTCGCCCAGAGCGGGATCCGGATGGAAAAGCTGTCCGTCACCCTGCGGGAAAAGCTTACCCGCTCCTTCTGGGAATGACCAAAGCGCGCGGCCGGACAAAACCGGCCGCGCCGTTCAATAATACAGAAAAAATCCCAAGCCTTCCTTGACAACCCCGCAGCAAAACCGTATGCTAATCCAAGAGGATCGGAAAGGATGATGAACCATGAGCCAGACAGTGATCCCGGCGGGCTATCGTTCGCCGCTGTCTTTATATGAGACCCAGGAGGCCATTGACCTGATCAAAAGCACCTTCCAGGGCTATCTTTGCAGCGCGCTGAACCTCAAACGCGTATCTGCGCCGCTGTTTGTGGAGGGCGCCAGCGGCCTGAACGACGATCTGAACGGCGTGGAGCGCCCGGTGAGCTTTTCGGTGCGCGAAACCGGCAGCGAGGCGCAGGTGGTGCATTCGCTGGCCAAGTGGAAGCGCTTGGCGCTGGCGGAGTATGGCTTCCCCCTGGGCGAGGGTCTGTATACCGATATGAACGCCATCCGCCGGGATGAGGACTTGGACAACCTGCACTCCATTTACGTGGACCAGTGGGACTGGGAAAAGGTGATCTACGAAAAGGACCGCACCATGGATACCCTGCAGGACGCCATGCGCCGCATCGTCACCGCCGTGTGCGGCACGCTGGATTTCCTCAAATGGAAGTATCCGCAATTGCCCGTCACCCTGTGCCGGGAGATCACCTTTGTGACCACCCAGGAGCTGGAGGATATGTATCCCGATCTGACGCCCAAGCAGCGGGAAAACGAGTTTTTGCGCGAGCACCGCACGGCGGGCATACTGCAGATCGGCAAAACGCTCAAAAGCGGACAGAAGCATGACGGCCGCGCCCCGGACTATGACGACTGGGAGCTCAACGGCGATATCATGTTCTATAACGACCTGCTGGGCTGCGCCTTTGAGCTCAGCTCCATGGGCATCCGCGTGTCGCCCGAGTCGCTGCGCAGGCAGCTGGCGCTGGCGGGCTGCCAGGAGCGCGAAAAGCTGCCCTTCCATCAGCTGCTGCTGGGCGGCCGCCTGCCCTATACCATGGGCGGCGGCATCGGCCAGAGCCGCATGTGCATGCTGCTGCTGGGCAAAGCGCACATCGGCGAGGTGCAGTCCTCCCTGTGGGATGAAAACACCCGCGCGGCATGCAAAAAGGCCGGGATCACGCTGCTGTAAGGGGGATCGGGATGGCTTTTTCATTGGAGAGGTATACCGCGCCGGACTTTACCCGGGAGCTTTTCCGCGCCGCGCCCGACGCGCGCCTGGCGCCCGCGCCCTTGGACGGCGTGGCCCCGGACGGCTATCACGCCATGAGCATTTTTCCCGAGTATTTCAAGGTGGGCGGACAGTGGCTGCTGGCTGAGGAAAGCCGGATGGACTGCGTGCCGGTGTACGCGGCGGGAAAAATATCGGTATCGGAGCCACGGCGGCTGAAAAAGGACGATCTGGTGGTCTGCGGGCGCACCGAGGACGGCGGCGAGGGCGTTTATCTGCACGCCCACGGCTTTGACGCTCCCGAGGACAAGCATGAAACCTTCGCGTTTCGCCAGGGGCACTCCCGGGAGAGCTCCTTTTCCCGGGATTATGACGAGCTTTACGAGCTGCTGCGCTATGAGCACGACCATGGCCGGATCGTATGGGTGATGGGCCCGGCCTTCGCCTTTGACACCGACGCCCGCAGCGCCTTTTCCCGCATTATTGCCGGGGGCTACGTCCATGCCGTGCTGGCGGGCAACGCCCTGGCCACCCATGACCTGGAGGCTGCCTATCTGGGCACCGCCCTGGGGCAGAACATCTATACCGGCAAGCACGCGCCCGGCGGGCATTACAATCACCTGGACACGCTGAACAAGGTCCGCGCCTACGGTTCGGTGGGCGCGTTCATCGCGGGCGAGGGCATCAAGGACGGCATCATTTACAGCTGCGAAAAGTACGGCGTGCCCTATGTGCTGGCAGGCTCCATCCGCGATGACGGCCCGCTGCCCTGCGTGTACGGCGACGTTTACCGCGCCCAGGACGCCATGCGCGATCAGGTGCGCGCCGCCACCACGGTGATCTGCATGGCCACCACCCTGCATTCCATCGCCGTGGGCAATATGACGCCCTCCTACCGCGTGCTGGCCGACGGCACCGTGCGCAAGGTGTACTTTTACTGCGTGGATATATCGGAGTTCACCGTCAATAAGCTCACCGACCGCGGCAGCCTCACCTCCCGCGGCATCGTCACCAACGCGCAGGATTTTATCGTCAATATCGCCAAGGGGCTGGGATGCTGATGATGTTGGCGCGTCAGCGTCATAGCGATCATACAAAAACGCGCGGATCGAGCTTGCTCGAGTCTGCGTGTTTTTTTGTTGATCGCGTATCTCCGGCGCGCTCTTTGCGATACCTCCATTTTAATCAACCGCGGGACGCTGCCTGTTCACGACGCCAAGCAGTATCCTCCCCCTTTCCCCGCAAATTGCCGCCCTCCCGTTGCGGGCTTGGCGGCTGTGCGGTATAATTGAAAAAAGGAGATGACGAGCAATGAAAGCCATCGTCAACGGAAAAATCCTGCTGCCTCAGGGCGAATTGCAGGATCAAGCGCTGATATTTGACCAAACGATCCTGGATATTTGCCAGCAGCCCCCTGCCGGCTGCGAAGTGATCGATGCCGGGGGGCTGTACGTATCCCCGGGGTTTGTGGACGTGCATATTCACGGCTACCGGGGCGCCGACGCCTCGGACGGCGACGTGGAAGGCCTGCGCCGGATGGCCCGGGGCATCCTGGCCAACGGCGTTACCAGCTTTTTGCCCACCACCATGACGGTTTCCTGGGAGGAGCTAAAGGCCGCCTTTGCCGCCATCCGCGCTTTTATGCCGGAGAGCGCCGCGCCGGAATTTGATGGCGCTCAGGCGCTGGGCTGCCATGCCGAAGGCCCCTTCATTAACCCCAATAAAAAAGGCGCCCAGGCGGAGGGCGCCATCCTGCCGCCGGACGCTCAAAAGCTGCTGGCCCACAGCGATATCATTCGTCTGGTGACCCTGGCGCCCGAAATGCCGGGCGCGCTGGAATGCATTGGAGCGGTGCGCGGCAGCATGCGCGTATCCATCGGGCATACCGACGCTTCCTACGAGCAGGCCATGGCCGGCTTGGCGGCCGGGGCCGATCATTTTACCCATACCTTCAACGCCATGACCGGGCTTGTGCACCGCTCGCCCGGCGTGGTGGGCGCGGCGCTGGCCAGCGGCGGCTATGCCGAACTGATCGCCGATACCTTCCATGTGCATCCCGCGGCCTTTACCGTGATGCGCCGGTGTAAGGGCGATCATCTGTTATTGATCACCGACTGCACCCGGGCGGGCGGCCTGGCCGACGGCCAGTACACTCTGGGCGGACAGCCGATCTTTGTGAAGGGGATCGAATGCCGCCTGGCGGATGGCACCATTGCGGGCAGCGTGCTGCGCATGAACGATGCGGTGCGCAACTACCGCGATCATACGGGCGCGCCCATGCATGAAGCGGTGGCCTGCGCCTCGCTGTACCCGGCGCGTTCCATCGGTGCGGAAGCGAGCAAGGGCTCGCTGGACCCGGGCAAGGATGCCGATATCCTGCTGCTGGACGGCGATTGCCGGGTGCGGCGCGTTTGGCGCAAGGGACGGGAAGCGGCGCTGTAACTCAGCGCTTTCCCGCCCGGCGGCGGAGCAGCGCGATCACGGCCAGCGTCAGCAGCGCGCCGGTGAGCGCGCCGGCGCTGTCAATGCCCACGTCCACGGGCGAGGGCCCGCGGCCCGATACATACTTCTGGTGCAGCTCGTCCGTACAGGCGTACAGCGTGGTCAGCACCCAGGCGACGGGCAGCGCGGGCAGCAGCCTGCCATCGGTTCGGCGCACCGAAAAGTACCGGAACAGCAGCGCGCCCAGCAGGGCAAACTCCGAAAAATGCGCCAGCTTGCGGATGATCAGCTCCAGGGACTTCCGGTAAGGCCGCTGCTGAGCGGCCGTCATATCCTTATACCCCGGCACAAAAACGCTCAGCACAAAATCCGTGACCTTGCCGCTGAAGGAGCTGGACTGCTTGTCATCCTGGGACGAAAAAAAGAAAATCAGCGCCATGGTGATAAAAATGGCGATCAGCAGCGCCAAAAGCAGTTTTTTTCTGGAACGCATCAAGCTCTCCTTCCATTTTGATGGGGATACCGGATGATCATAGCACAAATCCAGGGAAAGGAAAAGGGGAAGGGCATTTTTGCACAGTCATCCAGGCCAGTTCCGGAAAAAATGGAAGGCCCCGCCAGCCATCATCGCCGGCACGTTTTCTTTCTTTTTCCAAAAGAAAGCGCGTACTCCCCCTATCTCTCCCGCGCCGCGCTCTCCCCTGCCAGCAGCCCGCAGGCAAAGGCGAATTGCAGGTTGAAGCCGCCGCAGTCGCCGTCCACGTTGAGCATTTCGCCGCAGGCGTACAGGCCGGGCAGGCGAAGGCATTGCAGCGTGGCGGGATCAAAGTCCGCGGTATCGATGCCGCCCTGGGTGACCTGGGCCTGATCAAAGCCCCGCACGCCGGTAACGGCCAACGGGTATGCGCAGAGCAGGCGGGGCAAATCGGCCTGGGGCGCTTTTTGCAGCTTTTCCCGCAGCAGGCGCGGCAGCGCGCCCAGCAGCGGATCGCCGGGCAGCGCGCGCCTGCGGTCCTCCAGCCACCGGCGCAGGCCCGCCTCATTGCTCCCGGGCGGGAGCGGCGCTTGGCGGCCCATCACGTAATCTCCCAGCCCCATGGCGGGCGAAAAATCGATATACAGCATTGCCTTTTTGCCCGCCCGGAGCAGGTTCCCGGCCTCCCGGGCCAGCTGCATGGCGCAGACGCCGCTGACGCCGTAATCGGCAAAGAGCGCCTCGCCCTGGGCGCAGGCCACGGGTTTTCCGTCGCCGCACAGCGTCAGCACGGCAGGCAGCCGCAGCCCCGATAGCCCCTTCAAGGGGGCTTTTTCTGTCTCCAGGGGGGAGAGCGCCGGCGACGGCGCGATCAGGCGGCAGCCCAGGCTCGTGAGCAACGCGTAAGCGTTGACCGCGCCCAGCTTGGGAGCG